>JAEZIE010000136.1 GCA_023416175.1 Bacillota bacterium | reverse complement strand
CGCGCATCCTTTTTTCGTTCTTTGCGTCAAAGTAAGAGGAATGAATATTCCTGTCTATTTCTGCGCTTCATCCAGCAACAGCAGCGCCTCGGACCTCAGCGTGCGGGAGGCATATATTCCAAGCTGGGCTCTTTCCGCAGCCAGGCGCGCCTGCCCGGCGGCGGATGCATATTCGCGTTCTTTCAAATGTTTTTGGGCCAGCGCAAGATGGGCTCGCGCCAAAATGGCGTTTGCTTCATCAAAAAAAGGAAGCTCCAGCCTAACTGCAATCGAAATGGCAAGCGGATAATCCCCTGTGGAAAACGCGCGCTTGGCGCAATTGAGCTCGTCTACCGCATCGGACGAGGGGGTATCGAGCAATTGGGAGAGCGGAATGGAAAGCTGCTCCGCAAGATAAGCGAGCGTCTTCATGCTGGGCATTGCCGCACCGCTTTCAATCTGGCTGAGCATGTTACGCGTGATAAAATCACCCACAACCTCGGCCTGGGTGAGCTTTTTCGTTAGCCGCGCTTCTTTGAGCCGTCTTCCCAGTTCTCTGGTATCCACCTGCCGCTGGCCCCTCCTATGAAATAAAAGTAAAAATCATTTACTATAGAATAACAAGTTTATCGCCGCAAAGCAAGAAAAAATGGTCTATATTTGATAATTTGTGTATGGTTGCGATATTGACAGAGCAAGCAGCAGCACATATAATAAAGTAAATAAAATTTACCTTTAGGAGGATGGCAATGGGAATTGCGGCCTGGTGGGAAGGATTGAGCGAGCTGCTGCGGGTACTCTACTGCATTGCTATACCTGCGAGCGTGGTGCTTTTGATTCAGATTGCGCTCACGCTGGCAGGTTTTGGGCATGACGCCGCCGGGACGGATACGGGGGCCGCTTCCGGCGGCGGAGATATGGGGGATATGGTCGATGTCGACATTGGAGACATTGACATTGGGGATGCCGCAGGCGCCGGTGGGCATGCCCATACGGACGTGGTCGGGGCCGACGCCCAATTCGGCTATTCCGCATTGCGGATGTTTACACTCGAGGGTATCATCGCATTTTTGACGGTGTTTGGCTGGATATCGATCATCGCGCTCAACTCCGGCATGCCCGGCGCGCTCGCTGTATTTGTTGGCTTTGTGTTTGGCGCACTAGCCATGTATGGCGTAGCAAAGGTTATCCAGCTTACCGCACGGCTGGCAGACAGCGGGAATATCTCTTTAAAGAATGCGCTGGGGCTGACGGCGCGCGTTTACATCCCCATTCCCGCGGACGGAAAAGGGGAGGGGAAAGTGAATTTGACGCTGCAGGAACGTTTTGTGGAAGTGAACGCCATTACCGAGGGGGAGGCCATTCCCACGGGTGCGTTTGTGCGTGTGGTGGACATACGAGCGGACGCGCTGGTGGTAGAAAAGGAAGATTAGAAAGTTCTTTTTTATAATAACAAGGGGGTATATCAAATGGGTTTAGACGTATTGACTGGGATTATCATTATTGCCGTTGTGCTGTTCGCGGTGCTGCTTGGCGTGCTTTCGCGCTACCGCAAGTGCCCATCGGATAAGGTACTGGTCATCTATGGTAAGGTGGGATCAGAGAAGGGTGGACAAAACCGTTCGGCGAAGTGTATCCACGGCGGCGCGGCGTTTATCATCCCGGTGCTTCAAGATTTTCGGTTTATGGATTTAACACCGATGTCGATCAATGTGGATCTGAAAAGCGCGCTCTCCAAGCAGAACATCCGTGTGGATGTACCGTCCCGCTTCACTGTGGGCATTTCCACCGAGCCCGGCATCATGCAAAACGCTGCGGAGCGTCTGCTTGGCCTGAAAATGCCGGAGATACAGGAACTTGCAAAGGATATCATATTCGGTCAGTTGCGCCTTGTCATCGCCACAATGGACATTGAGGAAATCAATACCGACCGTGATAAGTTCCTGCTTGCGGTTTCCAACAACGTGGAAATTGAGTTAAAGAAGATCGGCCTTAGGCTCATCAACGTCAATGTCACGGACATCAACGATGAATCGGGTTACATTGAGGCACTGGGTAAGGAAGCCGCCGCAAAGGCCATCAACGATGCAAAAAAGAGCGTGGCCGAAAAGAACAGGGACGGTGAAATCGGCCAGGCCAATGCCCATAAGGACCAGCGTATCGAGGTTGCTGCCGCAAACGCCACTGCAATACAGGGCGAAAACAGCGCCAAGGTAGAAATTGCCCAGTCCGAAGCCCGCCGCAGGGAAAAGGAAGCGGAAGCTTTGCGTATCGCAACCGCAGCGGAGAAGGTGCAGGCGGCAATGGCTCTGCAGGAAGCCTATGGCGCCCAGCAGAATGCGGAACAGACGCGCGCTGCACTTGTGCGCGCATCCCAACAGGCGGATGTTATCGTAAAGGCGGAAATCGAAAAACAACAGGCGGAAATCGCGGCAGAAGCCGAAGCTGAAGTGCTGCGCCGTAAGGCAAAGGGTGAGGCGGACGCCATATTCGCAAGAATGGAAGCGCAGGCAAAGGGTATTGAGGAAGTCCTCTCCAAGCAGGCTGCGGGTATGAATAAACTCGTCGAGGCCGCAGGCGGCGATCCCGATGCAGCCGTAAAGTTCATCATAGCCGATAAGCTTGAACAGCTTGTGCAGATGCAGGTGGATGCCATCAAAAACATCAAGATCGATAAGGTCACGGTATGGGACAGCATGGGCAACGGAAATGGAACGCCGGCCACGGCAAA
>JAEZIE010000031.1 GCA_023416175.1 Bacillota bacterium | reverse complement strand
TTCAAATAGAGCGTATCCACATGCAGGGACTTCAGGTAGGGCAGCGCCTCGATAATTCCGTACAGATCGCCGCAGTAAAAATCGTTGGGTGCGTATTTCTCCTGCCCTTCTTCCGGCAAATACTTAGGCTGGGCGGACCACTCCTGCTGCACATGCACACGCCGTCCCATCGCCCGGTGATAGGCAATTCCGGGATGCGTGCCGTTTTGAAACAGTTCGCTTCGGCGAAACCGATCCGGGAATATCTGATACAGTATCCCTTCCCGGAACGCACGCGGGACCGTAAACGCAGGATCGTAAACGGTGATCTGGTACCCGGGCGGTTCATGCGAATACAGCGCGCCCTCCCCGCTTTCGCCGCCATAAAACAGCGTTTTCCCGTTGGGCGGGGTGAGCAGGAAGTAGTACCAGACAAGACCGGGTTCCTTGGGCATATCCGCCGTAGCTTCAAAATACACGCCATCATCGCCGGGAACGCCCTGCATGGGCAGCAGCCGCTCCTGATTGCCAATCCACAGCCGAAGCACCACCGAAGCGTTCGCATAGCGGGCGGTAACCCACAGGCGAAGCGTTACGGCTTCTCCCGTTGGAACGGCCCCAAACGGGGAACGGAAGCGCAGAAGGCGGGAATGGTGCAGCGCGTAGGCGGGCATTGCGTTCTCCTTTAAGTTTCCTCTTTTATTCTAAGCTTGCCAGCATTTTATCTCAAGTATGCGGGCGGTTATGTTACCACATTGTCACAATGCATTCACACGCGGGTGGGGATTAACGTGAGGCATGAAAAAACTGCGCCTAAGCACAGGCATAGTTTCCTGCTTAAGGGTTTCAAGGTATCGGCGTTTTCAGCCCCGACGATTATTTTTTTGCTTTGGGGAAACTGCGTTTCCCCAATCCCCTTCCTTTGGCTCGATATGCTCGCAACGGCTAAAAGCACAGGTTTTTAGCATGCAATAACCGCTAGACCCGCAGCCGCTTCATGATCTCCTCTTTCACCTCGCGTTTGCGCTCGATCAAAAACAGGATAAGCCCAATCGCAAACGCAGGAATAATGACGAACCAGGACCATTGCGGCTGTAACTCCATCCGGTTGTAAAGATCCAGGAGGCACTCCAACCCCATGACGCCTACGCCGGCCGCCATGATCGCCACGCCAATGCGCTGCCAGCCCCGCACAAAGGGCGCGCGCCAAAGCAGCACCACGACCAGCGCAAGAAACCCGTAAAGCAGCACCTGAGGCATGGCCAGGAGGGTATACCAGTCCGACGTCGGGTCCTGGTTGTTGATGATATACAAAAACAGCAGCAGCGCACAGACGTCGAGCGCCACAATCACGACGGGATGCAGCCGCGGGTGCAGAAACGGGAGCACCGCGAGCACCCACAGCAGCGTAAGGCTTGCAACCACATAGATGGACCAGGTAAAGCTGTCCTCATATACGAGGTTGGCCATGACGCAGATGACAGCCGCAAGCGCAAGCAGCACGCTAATGATGATGGCAGCATAGCGGCGTTCCACCTGATCCTGTATCCGCGCCACGCGCGCACTGTAAGGACGTGGCACGGAAGGATCAAACGGCTCCTTTGGGTTCGTCGCCTCCACGCCGCAAAGCGGGCAGCTTTGCATGCTCTTTTCCAGTTCCACGCCGCAATTTACGCAATATGCCATACGCCTTTCTCCTTCCTAAGGATGATTGCTTTCCACCAGCACATGCAGGCCCTTCTGCACCAAAGCACGGAAGAACGTACGCTCCACATAAGGCTCCGCAATGGTACGGGTGAACGAGATACTAAGCGTATCCCCGAAGCTTGCCATGCCGCATTCCACCGCATTGTGCCGTGCGGTACACAGCACAAACATAAAATGATCCATATAGGGCTCCAGGCCCTTGGGGACATAGACACTCCCAATATTGGATATGACAGAGGAAAACAGCTTTTCGCCGGTCATTTCGTAGACGAACCGGATGCTCAATTTCTTTAAAAACAGCGGCACCAAGCGCAGCACAAGGTTGCGCTCATCCCCCACGTTCTTGGAAATGCGAGCGTTCAAATTTTTTTCGGTAAACATGTAGCGAAAATAGTGGTGAACCTGCTCCAGAATTTCTTCAAACGAAAAGTCGCCCAGATTGGGATCGATACCCGGATTGAGGTACTGGGAAAAGTTTCTTAAAGTACGGGTAGGATAGTATTTTCTCAAATTGACGGGTACGCTGACTTTAACAGGCTTTAACCGCCGCGTATGATCCGCAAGCTGCATGCTGTAAAGCACATGGATGAGCGTTGCCGTCAAATATTCTGTAAGCGATACATGGTGACGGCGGGCCAATTCCAGAATGGCGCTCACACTTAGCTTCCCAGTCGTAATATACCGTACGCCTCTGAGAAGCGGGGTGCCAGTGGGGTGGTAGGCCTGCGACTCTTTGCGCGTGGGGCGCGCTCCCATGCGGGAAAAGCGGGAAAATCCGTCTTCATGCTCTTCCGGATGGGGTGGCTCATCAAGCGACAGCACGCCGCACTCGGGCAGCACCGTAGCTCCCAGCTGGCGCACATATTCACTGAGCAGCGTTTTAAAAAATGTAAGGCCGGCCCCGCCGTCGCAGATGACATGCGCAATCTCGCAGGAGATGCGGTTGTTGTGCACCTTGACGCGAAAAGGCAGTTCGCCCCGAACAAGCGGCGGGCAGGGGTAGAGCGTATCCTCCTCCACCATTGCGCGCTTATGAAGCTGCTCTAAATAATACCAGAATATGCCCCGCCTTACCCGTACAAAGAAGCCGGGAAAACGCGGCTGCATCCGGTCCAGCGCGCGCTGGAGCGCTTCGCGGTCCACCAATTCCTTCATCACAGCCGTAAATCGGAACATGGAAGTATAGCCCTTGTTGGCGATGACGGGATAAATATTGGCCGCATTATCGAGCGGGTACCAGCTACGCTTCTGCACGGCTAATTCCTCCGGCCGGATCCGGCGAGATGTGGGCAAGCATAAATTCTGCAATGTGCTCGATGGCGGCGCGGCTTTCGGGAGTATCGAATACCTGAAAGACATGCCACATGCCTTCCCATTCGGAAAGTTCCACCGCAACGTTATCCCGTTTCATGGCGGCATAGAGCGACCTAGAATCGCCCAGCAGCACCTCGTGCGTGCCCACGTGTATGAGTGTGGGCGGAAAGCCCGTAAAATCCGCAAACACGGGGGAAATGAACGGGTCCATCAAATGTTTGCCGTAGGCGTAATACATGACCGCGCGTAAAAGCTTCCTGCGCTCAAGCAGCGGGTCGACCGATTTGTTTTCCACATAACTTTCATCCGAAAGCGTCAGGTCCACCCAGGGAGAAAGCGCCACAATGGCCGCAGGCAGGGGAAGCCCTTCCTCCCGCGCCTTTAAGGCTGTGGCGATCTCCAGGCCGCCGCCCGCAGAATCCCCTACGAACGCGATGCGGCTTGCACTCAGCCCCAGGGAAAGCAGGTAGCGGTACACCGCCATGGCGTCCTCCAAGGCAGCGGGATACGGGTTTTCCGGCGCGAGCCGATATTCAAAGGATAATACGTTGCGCCCGGTGGCCTGCGCAAAATCCACCGCCAGCGGGCGAGTGCTTGCGATGGTGCCCGCCATGTACGCCCCGCCGTGGAAGTAGAGAATGGCCTCATCCTCCGGCGCGCCAAGCGTATGGAACCATTCGGCGAGTACGGGGCCTATGCAGTCGTTGGCGACCACCATGTTTTCCGGTAACGCACGCGTATCCGCTTCCGCCAGAATATCTTGCCCCATACGTTCCATTTCCAGACTGAGGTTATTTAAAAGCGGGCGAAAGCCGCGTATGGCAGCCTGCAAGATATTGCTGATACTGCTTGGCATACGTCGGCCTCCTTTCATAACCCCAATACAAAGAAGCGGAAAACAGAAACTACCGGGCCTTTTGTGCCGCAGCCTCCTGCCCCCGCCCCTTAGATGATATTGTTACCCGTATGGCTCAGGACTGTACCAGGAACGCGTTGATGAACGAATCGAGTTCGCCGTCCATCACGGCCTGGATATTGCCGTTTTCAACGCCCGTCCGGTGATCCTTGACAAGCGTATACGGCTGAAAGACGTAGGAGCGAATCTGGCTGCCCCACTCGATCTTTTTCATATCGCCTTTGATCTGGGCCATCTGCTCCATGCGCTCGCGCTCCTGCAGCTCCAAGAGCTTACCTTTGAGCATGCGCATAGCCGTTTCTTTATTTTGCAGCTGGCTGCGCTCGTTCTGGCACTGCACCACGATGTTGGTGGGGAGGTGCGTGATGCGGATGGCGGAGGACGTCTTATTGACGTGCTGCCCGCCCGCGCCGCTGGAGCGGTAGGTATCGATGCGGAGGTCATCCATATCGATCTCGATGTTGTTCTCATCGTCATCGAATATCGGCGTGACGTCCAGCGACCCGAATGACGTATGCCGCCTGCCCGAAGAATCGAACGGGGAAATGCGCACCAGCCGGTGCACGCCCTTTTCCGCCTTCAGATAACCGTAGGCGCTATCCCCAATGACCTCGAACGTGACGGACTTGATACCCGCCTCGTCGCCGTCTAATAAGTCCAGCTCCCGGACTGTCCAGCCGCGCACCGAGCAGTAACGTGTATACATGCGGTAGAGCATCTGTACCCAGTCCTGCGCTTCCGTACCGCCCGCACCCGCGTGCAGGGACAATACGGCGTTGGAGCTGTCATATTCGCCCTTTAAGAGCGTAGTGAGTCTGAGTTCTTCCACATTGCGGCGGAAAGTCTCGTATTCACGCACGAGTTCTTCTTCCAACGAAGGGTCTGGCGCTTCCTCGATCATTTCCACCAGTGTTTCCAAGTCATCCGCGGCAGACCTGAGCTTTTCGTACTTGCCAATCTTGCTCTGTATGATCTTTACGCGCTGATTTACCTTGTTTGCGTTGTCCACATCATCCCAGAACCCCGGCTCCGCCATCTGGTCTTCCAGCTTTTGCTGCTCGCTCTTCAACCCCGCGAGGTCAAAGAGAGTCACCTGCCTCTTTGAGCGTCTGGACCGACGCTGCGATCTGCTGCTTGTAATCGTCCAGTAAAATCAAAGTCTTCACATCCTTTAATAGAGTACGCTTCTTTTCTTTCCACGAAAGAAAAGAAGCAAAAGAAAGCGTGAATATAAAAGGGGATTCTTAAGGGCCGTTACGGTCCTTAAGGGGGGATTGGGACAGCGCCCCAACATAGTCTCTGACAATATTATGCGTTTTTACCGCAACAGTTTTTATATTTCTTCCCGCTGCCGCAGGGGCAGGGATCGTTACGGCCGATAGTTCTCCCCTTCTTCGCGGGCTGGTTGCCTTCGGGGTTCGCAGCCTCAATGGGGACCGCAAGCTGTTCTCGCTTTACCGCCTGGGGCTGAAGCTGCGCGCCGAGCAGGAAGCGCATGGTTTCCTGCCTGATCTCCGTGATCATGGCGTCGAACATCTCAAAGCCTTCCTCCGTGTACGCGGCAACAGGCTCCTTCTGGCCATAGGCACGAAGTCCGATGCCTTGACGCAGCTGATCCATGGCGTCGATATGGTCCATCCAATGGCTGTCCACGGCGCGCAGGAGCGCTACGCGTTCCACCTCACGCATATCGACGCCCGCAGCGGAAATCTCTTCTTCCTTCTTGGCGTAAAGCTCCTTCACAAATTCCATAATGCGCTCGGTGACGGTCTTTGCGTTGAGCTTTTCGGCCTCGTTGGGCGCAAAGAGCATGCGACGGGGCACGCGGCACAAATCACAGATTTCATGCGAAAGGCCAACAAGGTTCCACTCCTCAGGGTACTCGGTGCCGGGGCAGTAGGAAGAAACATAGCCTTCCACCACACCAGAGAGCATTTCCAACAGGGACTGATGGATATCCTCGCCCATCAGCACCCGGCGGCGCTGGCCATAGATGATCTCGCGCTGCTTGTTCATGACGTCGTCATACTGCAGCACGTTCTTGCGGATTTCAAAGTTGTGCATTTCGACGCGCTTCTGCGCAGCCTCGATCTGCTTGGTGATCATACCCATCTCAATGGGTACGTCATCGTCCGGAGAGACCTTCTCCAGCATGCTCTTGACGCGGTCCGCGCCAAAGCGGCGCATCAGTTCGTCTTCCAGCGAGACATAGAAGCGCGTGCTGCCCGGGTCGCCCTGGCGGCCGCTTCGGCCGCGCAGCTGGTTATCGATACGGCGGCTTTCATGCCGCTCGGTGCCGATGATGTGCAGGCCGCCCAAAGCCACGACCTTATCGTGCTCCGCATCGGTTTCGGCCTTATATTTTTTATAGAGCGTACTATAGTTTTCCCGCGCAGCGAGGATTTCTTCATCCTCAGTCTCGGCGTGGCCGGTGGCTTCCTCAATGAGCCATTCCTCCAAGCCGTCCCGCTTCATCTGCTCTCGCGCCATGAAATCCGGGTTGCCGCCCAGAAGAATATCGGTACCACGGCCCGCCATGTTGGTGGCGATGGTCACACGCCCCAATTTACCGGCCTGGGCCACGATCTCCGCTTCCTTGGCGTGGTGCTTTGCGTTCAGCACCACATGCGGGACGCCTTTTCGCTCCAGTAAACCGCTCAAATACTCGCTGCGCTCCACGGAAATGGTACCAACGAGTATCGGCTGACCGGTTTTGTACATGCTTTCGATTTCGCCCACCACGGCACGGAATTTGCCTGTTTCCGAGGTGTAGACGACGTCGTTGTTGTCCTTACGGATCATATCGCGGTTGGTTGGAATCTCCACGACGTCGAGGTTGTAGATGGCGGTAAATTCCGTCTCCTCGGTCTTGGCGGTACCCGTCATACCCGCGAGTTTCTTGTACATGCGGAAATAGTTCTGGAACGTGATGGTGGCAAGCGTCTTATTCTCCCGCTCCACCTTCACGCCTTCCTTGGCTTCGAGCGCCTGGTGCAGGCCTTCGCTGTAACGGCGGCCCAGCATGAGGCGGCCGGTGAATTCGTCAACGATGATGACCTGGCCATCCTGTACCACATAGTCCACATCCCGCGAGAATATGGAGTGCGCCTTCAACGCCTGCAGAATGTGGTGGTTAATCTCCGTGTTCTCGGTATCCGCAAGGCTCTCTACATTAAAGAACTTCTCGGCCTTGGTGATACCTTCCTGCGTAAGCTGCACCGTCTTCTGCTTGATGTCCACCATGTAGTCGCCTTCTTCGGGCTGTTCCTCCATGAGCATCTCGCTGCGCGTCTGCTTGACGATATCCGGCCCGCGCCGAAGTTTTAATACAAAGCGGTCCGCCTTTTCATAGAGATCCGTCGTCTTTTCGCCGTGGCCGGAAATAATGAGCGGGGTGCGCGCCTCGTCGATTAAGATGCTGTCCACTTCGTCTACGACGGCATAGGTGAGTTCCCGCTGCACCATCTGCTCGCGGTAAACGACCATGTTGTCCCTTAAGTAGTCAAAGCCCAGCTCATTGTTGGTGCCGTAGGTAATATCGCAGTTGTAGGCCGCGCGGCGCTCGTCGTTGTCCATATCGTGGACGATGACGCCGACGGTCAGGCCCAGGAAGCGGTGGATCTTGCCCATCCACTGCGCGTCACGCTTGGCCAGATAATCGTTGACGGTTACGATGTGTACGCCTTCTCCGGTGAGGGCGTTGAGGTAGGATGGAAGCGTTGCGACTAGCGTCTTGCCTTCGCCGGTCTTCATCTCCGAGATACGGCCCTGGTGCAGTACGATACCGCCGATCAACTGCACGTCGAAATGCCGCATGCCCACGGTACGGACCGCGGCTTCGCGCACGGCGGCGAACGCTTCGGGCAAAAGACTGTCCAGCGTTTCGCCCTTTGTGAGACGTTCCTTGAACTCCGCGGTCTTGGCTCGAAGTTGCGCGTCTGTCAATGCCTGCATGGCGGGTTCGAGTTTATTGATCTGATCCACGACGGGCTTTAGCTTTTTGAGCTTTGCTTCCGGAGTGGTGCCCAGAAGTTTATCAAAGAATCCCATATCGATCGCAGCGGCGCAAAAGCACGCTACCCTCCCATTATCTAATTCCATCCCATTATAGCATGTACCATAGACTGGTACAACGCGAATGCAGGCGGGAAAACTTGAACTTTGCTTGAACAAGATGCGGCAACAAAATGTTATTGAGCCACATTTCCCAAGGCTCCCCGGCCCTGTTTCTTTGGTATAATACATGATAGACAACGCGGCCTGTGCCGCGCATTGCGGAGGCATCTATGGTTACCTTTCAACGCATACAATCCCGGTTCGGCAATGCGATCACCAAGCTCGCGCAGAAGCTGCACAGCAGCCCCGAGCTAAGCCTGCAGGAGCACGCTACCACCTCGCTCATTTGTGAGGTGTTAAGCAACCTTTCTATAGAGTGCATCGATCTCGGGCTTTCTACGGGTGCGGTAGGCATACTGCGGACAGGGAAACCCGGCCCCGTAATCGGTTTGCGGGCGGATATCGACGCCATAAGCCAGCAGGAGGAACGCGACCGACCCGACCGCTCTAAAGTTGACGGTATTATGCACGCCTGCGGGCACGACGTCCACACGGCGGGGCTATTGGGCGCAGCCATGGCGCTTGCCGCAATGAAAGACGAATTAACCGGAGACGTGGTATTCGTGTTCCAGCCCGCTGAGGAAACCCTTGCAGGCGCGCAGCGGATGATCGAGGCTGGGTTGTTTACAAAAGCGCCGATGAACTGCATGTTCGGCCTGCACAATTCCCCACATATGGACGTCGGCACGGTGGGGATACGGGAAGGGCACCTGATGGCGGCAAAGGACGCTTACCGCGCCCGCATGATCGGCCGGGGCGGGCACAGCAGCGCGCCGCAGAAAAACATAGACCCCATTCTCGCAGCGGCAGCCGCTGTGCAGGGCATCCATACCATCATAAGCCGAAACGTGGGGCCGCTTTCCTCGGCCGTGGTGAATGTCAGCTATCTTTCCGGCGGCTCGGAAGCGGATTTAATCGTCAATGACGCCGTGTTCGGCGGCACCATCCGCACCCATGAGGAAGGAGTGCGGACCCGCGTGCTGGAGCGCCTGGAGGCAATGTCCGTTTCCACCGCCGAAGCGTACGGCTGCAAGGCGGAGTTTTCGCACACGCCCATTACTCCCGCCGTGGTCAATCCATCCTCACTTGTCCCTGTTGCGCGCCATGCCGCGGTGGCAACTGTGGGAGAAGGTCATATCGTCACGCCACCGCTCAATATGGCTTCGGAAGATTTTGCGCTGTTTGGGGAGTGCGTACCCGCATTTTTTTACTTTTTAGGCTCGGGCACGCCGGGCGTTCGCAACTACTCCTGGCACAACCCGCGGTTTTGCGCGCATGAAGATACGCCGATCTATGGCGCGGCACTGCTTGCGAATTCTGTACTTGTGGCGCAGGAGTTACGGAAATAGCGGCTGCTTATTTTTCGATACTATCGAGTATGGTTTCAAAGAGCTGTTTTTGCGCCTTGGCGTTTCGGGGCAGGAAGAAGTAGCTCCCCGATGTCTCAAAAGTATCGATACTGATCACGCCCGCATTGGTGATGAGGAATAGATCGTGCTTTTGCGTCCCTTCTTCCTCATAGACAAGGAACAGCATCGCTGCCCGCGCAGGTCCGGGCGAAATGATGCTGCCGTTTGGGAAGCGCCTTGCATAGCTGTGGCTTTGGATCGCTGTCAGAACATCTTCTGCCGCATCCGGCGCAAGTTCTAAATTGTTTACGGAAAGGTCGCCGTTATGTTCCCGGATGTTGGCTACTACGCCGGTATATGCGTGGTTGAGTACATTGGGCGTGGGGATGCCGAAGAATAGTACCAACAGAAACCCGCACAGCGCAACTAGAAAAAACCCCGTCCATTTTATTTTCATCCAGTTCCTCCCGATGAAAAATATCGCGCACATCGATTATAATGTAAAAGGAACAAATTTACAATTTCATATGGGAGTACTGCATATGACCGGACAAGGGTATTTGGAGGCAATCCGGGAACAGACGAGGCGCGCACTGTGGGAAGTGGGAAACGTGGTGGACTGCATCCCGGAGAGCATGTGGGATGCGCCGTATTGCGGCATGCTGCTTTATAAGCACGTATACCACATGCTGCACTCGCTGGATCAATGACTCATTAACCCCCGTCGCTATGAGGAGCCTGCGTTTCACATTCCCAATCTCAACAATCTGGACGTAGCGACAGACATGGCATTATCC
>JAEZIE010000290.1 GCA_023416175.1 Bacillota bacterium | reverse complement strand
AGAGAAACAGGGGAGTGAAACGACATGATTAGCTTCAAAGCCCGGATGATGCGCGCATTTATGCGCAACCGGCATCTAATGAAGGGAAGGCTTACGCCGGAGACAATAGATCGGAATACTTCGATTGCAGCGCTCCGAAAAGAGACGGATGAATCGGCAAAACGTCTGGTGAAGCCAGTGGATGGTATTTCAATTCGCATTCTGGAGGACGCCCCCGTATATGCCGAATGGGTGGAACCGGAAGGCTGCAAACCGGATCAGATGGTGCTCTATTTTCATGGCGGCTGTTTTGTGATGGGCAATGCGGTCTCCCATCGCGGTATTGTCAGCAACTTTATGAAACGACTTGGCGTAAAAGCGCTGGTGATTGATTACAGCCTTGCGCCCGAGCACCCTGCGCCTGCCGCGGCTAACGATGGTGCGGCAATGTACCGCTTCGTATTAGCCCAGGGCTATAAACCAGAGAATATTGTTTTTGCCGGGGATTCGGCGGGCGGCGGAGTGGAGCTTTCCACTTTGCTGAAGTTGAAGGATGATGGGGTACCTCTGCCTGCTGCCTGCGTGGCATTCTCCCCCTGTACGGACGCAACGCTCGCAGGCAGCTCCCATCAGACCCGCCTGAAAGCGGACCCCTGTACGCCAAGAGGAGCATCCGAGACTTACCTCGGGTATTACGTGGGAAATGGCGATGGAAAGCATCCGTATGCCTCTCCGCTGTTTGGGGATCTTTCCGGCTTGCCGCCGCTGATGATTCAGGTTGGGGATTATGAAACACTGCTTGACGATTCCGTACGTTTTGCAAAAAAGGCACTGGAAGCGGGCGTGGAGGCTCATCTTCACGTATGGGATGGCCTGTTCCATTGCTTCCCGCTATTGGCCCCCATGTTCCCGGAGGCAACGCAGGCCATGGAGGAGGTCTGCGCGTTTATCCATGAAAAGCTTGGCGCGTGACGCGGATGAAACAGATAAAGCAGAACAGCTTGTTGGATGGCAACAGGCTGTTTTTTATCGCCCCCTTTTTGACGAGCGTATCCGATCCAAACGTGCTATCATAGAAGCCAACCTACAGATGGAAGGAGCCAATTTCGTGACAAATCAGGAATTTCAAAAAATAGAGGCGTACATGCTCTCCCAGATGAAGGATAGCGCACACGACCGGTACCATATTGACCGCGTGCTGAATTTTGCCCTGGATATCGCCGGAACGGAAAAGGGTGTGGATATGGATGTGCTGCTCTCTGCCTGTTTGCTGCACGATATCGGGCGGGAAAGGCAAGCGGAAAATTTGGCGCTTTGCCATGCAGAAATCGGCGGGGATATGGCAAAGGAATATCTGATGCAATCCGGCTGGATCTTAGAAAAAGCCGAGCATGTGAAAGCCTGCGTCGCTTCCCACCGGTACCGCGGGAACAACGAGCCGGAGAGCATTGAGGCGAAAATTTTATTCGATGCGGACAAGCTGGATGCGACCGGCGCCATGGGAATTGCCCGTACGCTGATTTATGGCGGGCAAATAGGCGAGCCGCTATACCTGCTGGATCAAAACGGGGACATCATTGTTGAGGAGACGGATGTGGAAAAGACGACATTCTTTCAGGAATACCATTACAAACTGAAAAAGGTTTACCAGGCATTCTATACGGACAGGGCGCGGCGGCTTGCAGAGGAACACAGGAAGAACGCCGAGGCGTTTTATCACGCCCTATTTTCTGAAATCGACAGCAATCGGAAAACGGGGGCGAGGAAACTGGAAGAAATCTTAATCTAAGGAGCCAGAACGCAGACACCATTACAAAGGGTTGGCTGTGTTTGATTTACGCGAACATCATTTTCTTGTATAATAAGCTGAGTAACACAACCGTGATATATCCCTAATCCTACCCTTGGGAGGCTGCACATGAGTTATGCGGACGGGCTGTTTATACAAAACTGCCGAGATATTTTAGACAACGGGTTCTGGGACACGGAACTTGACGTCCGGCCTAAGTGGGAGGACGGCACGCCCGCCCATACCGTTAAGCGCTTTGGTATCGTAAACCGATACAATTTAAAAGAGGAATTCCCCATACTCACGCTGCGGCGCACCTATTTTAAGAGTGCCGTGGACGAGCTTTTGTGGATCTGGCAGAAGAAATCCAACAACGTGCATGAACTAGGTAGCCGCATCTGGGATAACTGGGCGGACGAAGACGGAAGCATTGGAAAGGCTTACGGCTACCAGCTGGGCGTGAAGCACCAATACAAAGAGGGCATGTTTGATCAGGTGGACCGCGTGCTCTTTGATTTAAAGCACAACCCGCAGAGCCGCCGCATCATGACCAACCTCTACGTGCACGAGGATCTCCATGAAATGAGCCTTTATCCGTGTGCCTACAGCATGACGTTCAATGTTACGGGCAATACGTTAAACGCCATACTGAACCAGCGCTCTCAGGATATGCTTACCGCAAACAACTGGAACGTATGCCAGTACGCGGTGCTCGTGCATCTATTTGCGTCGGCTTCGGGGTTGGAAGCGGGTGAGCTTGTGCATGTGATCGCCGACGCGCATATCTATGACCGCATGTGCCTTTGGTGGAGGATCTCTTACAGCGTGAGCCGCTGCCCGCACCTAAACTCGTATGGGACGGCACGACGGATTTTTACGCGTTTACCGTCAACAGCTTCCGGTTGGAAGGGTATCAGTTCCACCCGTTTACGGCAAGTATCCCGGTCGCTATATAAGGAGTCAACATGAAGCTGATTGCCGCGGTGGATCAAAACTGGAACCTTGGGTATCGGGGGGAGCTATTGTTCCGCATCCCCGCCGATCTTAAGCGGTTTCGCGCGCTCACGGTTGGAAACATCGTCATCATGGGCCGGAAAACGCTGCTTTCTTTGCCCGGCGGGCGGCCGCTTGTAAACCGTGATAACATCGTACTCACGCGGAATACATCCTTGGATGCACAGGGCGCAGCCGTGGCGCATTCCATTGTGGAGCTTTCCGAATTGCTCCGGCAGCCTGTCTTTGCCGGAAAGGAAGTCTTTGTCATCGGCGGGGGGGAAGTGTATGAGCAACTTCTGCCATATTGTGAAGCCGCGCTCATCACACACGTCAACGCAACAAGGGAAGCAGATTGCTCTCTGCCCGATCTAACCGCATTGGAAAACTGGGAACTTGCGGAGCGTTCTGAAGTTCAGATTCATGAAGACTTATCCTTTTTCTATGTGACTTATCAAAATAAACGTCCCGCCAAACTGTAATCATTTTTCCTTACAGCTATACATATCATAACAATGACAAATACACATGGTTCTTCGTGTATTGACATTTGTGTGCGCTTTGATACAATGCCTATGGAGTTAGTAAAAGCTAACACGGAACGGAGTAGACGGATGGCAAAGACGCTTGGGGAGCTGCTGCCGGGGGAATCCGGAGTCATCAGCGCGGTAGGCGGCGCGGATGCGCGCATAAAACGGCGGCTGGTGGATATGGGCATTACCCCGCTTACAAGAATATTGGTACGAAAAACCGCCCCTCTGGGCGATCCTATAGAGGTACATCTGCGCGGATATGATCTTTCCCTGCGGCGGGAGGACGCTTTATCCATTGAGCTGTTTGATGCGGCGGAGGAAGAAGCGGCGCTTGTGCGGGAACGCGAGGAAAACCGCCTGCGCATGAAACACGCGGAGGCGCTGCTTTCGGGCCATAGAGTGCAGAGCGACCGCCTCGCGCATGAGCGCGCCATGCGGCTGACGGAGTGGGTCGTCTCCACGCAGGACGATGTCACCCGTTCGATCCCCTCTCCGTGTGAAGGCTGTCCACGCCAAGCGAAGAAGCGTACGTTTTTAAAGGATAAGCGCCACACGAAGGATGAACCCTGCGGCCCGCAAAGAGGGCAAAAGATCGTGAAGCTTGCACTTGCAGGCAACCCCAACAGCGGAAAGACCACGCTGTTTAACGCTATGACCGGCTCGCGGGAATATGTGGGCAACTGGCCGGGCGTAACGGTGGAAAAAAAGGAAGGACGGCTGCGCGCCCACGGGCAGGATATGCTGCTCGTCGATTTGCCGGGCATCTATTCGCTTTCCCCGTACTCGCTTGAAGAGGTTATCGCGCGCAACTACATTATAGAAGAACAGCCCGACGCCATCATCAACATTGTTGACGGCACAAATTTGGAGCGCAACCTGTTCCTGAGCGTACAGCTGATGGAGCTGGAGCGCCCCATGGTTCTGGCACTCAACATGATGGACGAGGTGGAAAAGAGCGGGGACCGCATCGACGTACGGCGGCTTTCACTGGAACTGGGCATACCCGTTGTTCCCATCAGCGCGCGCACGGGTGCAGGCGTGGATGAACTTTTAAAGCAATGCGAATTGTTGGTGGACATTGTCCATGAGCAGGTCCATTGCCGGAATTTTATTGAGCCCGACGATGTATATGACGATGTGACGCATGCTGCGCACCACCGGATTGGTGAACTCATCGGCGTTCGAGCCGCCCAGGCTGGCCTTCCCGCGCATTGGGCGCAGATGAAGCTGTTAGAAGGTGATGCGCTGGTATTGGAACAGCTTGCGCTTTCGCCTTCCGAGCGGGAGGAAATTGAGAAAGTAATAAAGACATACGCAGGGGAGGACGAACGGTTTGACAGCGGCATGCGCGTGGCCGAAAGCCGGTATCGCTTCATTTCCCGGGTAATTTCGGCAGCGCTCACAAAAAAACGCAAGATGGGGGAGCGCAGCCTCTCGGATAAAATTGATGCCGTGCTGACGCATAAGTATTTTGCGCTGCCGG
>JAEZIE010000257.1 GCA_023416175.1 Bacillota bacterium | reverse complement strand
TGCTGCCCAACGGCAACCGCAAGGATATCGAGGATATCCCTGAGAGCGCACGAAAGGCGCTGGAATTTGTATTTGTGGAAACGTTGGACGCCGTGTTCCGGCAGGCGTTGGTCGGTTCCCCCAAAGGGGCTCCCATACAACGGGAGGAGCCATTTTTTCAGGCGGCTGCAGATTGGAATAACCAGACGGGAGTGTTGTCATGAGCGAAGAACGGTTCCTCATCAAGCAGGCGGAATTTGTCACAAGTGCCGCGAATGCTCCCGGGTATCCGGAAAAACGGGTGGCAGAAATTGCTGTTGTGGGAAAATCCAATGTGGGGAAATCCTCGCTCATCAATTCCCTGTGCAACAACTATAAGCTTGCAAAGACGTCCCAAAGCCCCGGGAAGACGCGGCTCATCAATTTCTTTTTGATCAACCGTTCGTTTTACCTGGTGGACCTGCCGGGCTACGGGTTTGCAAAAGCACCCAAAGAGCAAAGGGAGTCATGGGGCGCGCTGATGGAAGGATACCTTTCCTCCGGACGGGTGACGCATCTGTTTCTGCTGTTAGATATCCGCCATGCGCCCACCGCCGAGGACAGGCAAATGTATCAGTGGATGCTCTATTACGGCGTGCCATTTACGCTGGTGGCCACGAAAGCCGATAAGCTCGCGCGATCCAAACGGCAGCAGGCTGCAAACGCCACGGCGAAGCTTTTAGGCGCGCCGCCAGCGGCCATTCCGTACTCATCCGAGGACGCTTCGGGACGCGACGCGCTGCTTTTTCGCATGGGTCAGGTGCTTGCGGATGCGCAAGGGGCATATGTTACATAAATTATTTTATTTCAGGAGGGTAATCGTCTTGACACAGCGGGTTGCCTTTCGCATAATAGGATAGGGTTTGATGCAGTGGGTTGCGCGGTAATAGGCCGCGCATCATCTATTGTAGTCAAGCGTGTAAACCTGAATGGAGGATTGTAAGCATGGGCCTGCACAAATGCCCTAGATGCGAATTGAACTATATTCGTGACGACGAAAAATACTGCCCCGTCTGCCGCCGCCAGATCAAAGGCGAATCGGACGATAACGAAGACCTGCAGAACATCTGCATCGAATGCGGAGAGAATCCCGCTTTGGCCGGGCAAGAATTCTGCGGATATTGCCTGAGCGAACGCAGAAGGCGTGAAAAGATGGATAACCTGATGGAGCAGCCCACGCCCATCGCTATGGATATGAACCAGCTGGATGAAATCGACGTTCCGCTTTCCTCGGATATTCCCAGCGAAGACCTAAAGGAAATGCATAAGGAATTCGGCGAGGATGATGCTGAGGACGATGTTGCTCTGCCCCTCGATTTGGATCAAGACGACGAAGAGGATGAGGATTAATCACTCTTCTTAGTGCCACGGTAGGATGTTGAGCGCCCCCGGATGCGCTTTTCCGCCTGTTATATGAATCCGCATTCCATTCATTTCCTTGGAGCGGATTCGTATACTATTTTCCTTAGCCGTGGACAAATATTTGTCCACGTTCGACTGGGAATAGTAAAGGAGAAGAATGCATATGAAGGTGTTTGCAATCGGGGATTTGCACTTGTCCGGCGCGGTCGATAAGCCAATGGATATTTTCGGCCCGGCTTGGGAGAACCATGCGCAGCGTATCAAAGAGAATTGGCTCTCCCTCGTGGGGGACGATGATCTCATATTGCTGCCTGGGGACTTTAGCTGGGCTATGCATTTAAAGGACGCCTTAGTCGATATGTCGTTTGTTTCGGAGCTTCCCGGAACAAAGCTGATGATCCGAGGAAACCACGATTACTGGTGGAACTCCGTCACGCAGGTACGCGCGGCGCTGCCCAAGGGCATGCACGTGCTGCAGAACGATTGCTTCTCGTTCGGGGACATCCATATTGCGGGTACGCGGGGATGGATCTGCCCGGGCAGCATGAACTTTGTGCCCGAGGATCAAAAGATTTATGACCGCGAAGTTATGCGTCTTGGGCTTTCCCTTTCAGGCCTGCCTCAGGGCGGACTTCGTATCGCCATGCTGCACTATCCGCCTTTTAACGAAAACCGGGCACCCTCCGGCTTTTCCCAGGCGCTTGAGCGCGCAAACGTCAGCCTTGCCGTCTATGGGCATCTTCATGGCAGGAGCTGCCGGAGCGGGTTCGAAGGCGGGAGAAACGGCGTGCAATACGCGCTCGTGTCGGCGGATTATATCGGATTCGCACCCAAACTTCTGTTGGAATGCTGACCTTCATGATGCCCCGGCACGGGCTGCGGCATGGTCGGCTAACCCTCTCTTAGAACCCGAGCAAATCGACCTTGTTTTTATGTAAAATAGCATCATTTGACGAATAAACGTCCCTGCTGTCAGTTCGGCGCAGGGGCGTCCTTTTTTTCGTGCGATTTCGATTTGGGGTAAATGTGGGGAAAAGGAGTAAAATACTCAAGAAATTACATTAAAAAGCCATAAAAATGGTGGCAAGTGTATTGAAGTGGTGCTATAATTACGATAATACTATAGAGGAAGATGCCCAAGTCATAAAAAACGCAGGGAAGGAGGCGCAAGGGCATGCTCATAGGCTCCGTTGTTCATGGCATAGACCCCAAAAGCCGCGTCTTCATCCCCGCTAAATGGCGTGGTGACCTTGGTGAAAGCATCATATTGACCCACGGCATATTGGGCACGGATGAAATCACCTGTCTGTTTGGCATGTCGGAGCAGGGGTGGAAGGAATTCGCCACGCGTTTTTCCAACCTGCCGGAATCGGACGTCATGGCTCAGGCGTTTCGCAGAATGATGTTTGCGAATGCCGCTGAATGTGAGCCGGACAAGCAGGGGCGCATCCTCATCCCCAACGCGCTCAGGGAATATGCAAAACTGGATAAGGAAGCGGTGCTCGTTGGCATGGGCTCCCGCATCGAACTTTGGTCTCCCGAGGCATGGGAGAAGCACAATACCGGCGTCAGCTCAGAATATCAATCCGCACTGCGCCGCTTGCTGGAGATGGGCATATGAGCGAATACCACGCGCCCATTATGGTGGAGGAAGTTCTCTCCCTCCTTGCGCCGGAGCGCGGCGGTATATTCGTTGATGGAACGCTCGGCGGCGGCGGGCACGCGGAAGCGGTTTTAAAAAAGCTTTCGCCGGAAAGCAGGCTATTCGGCATTGATCGGGACGGGGAAGCGATTGCCGAGGCGTCAAAAAGGCTTGCTCCGTTCGGGGGAATGTTCCGGGCCTTACGCGGTAATTTCTTTGATATGACAGCCCTGTTAAAAGAACAGGGCGTTGAAAAAGCAGACGGCATCTTAATGGACCTTGGGGTGTCATCCCACCAGCTCGACGCCCCCGAACGCGGGTTTTCCTATCACAATGAAGCGCCGCTTGATATGCGCATGGATGAAGACACAGCCTTTTCCGCATACGATGTGGTGAATTCTTACCCGGCGGAACGGCTGGCGGCGATACTGAGGGAATACGGGGAAGAACGCTACGCCATGCGTATTGCAAACGCCATCGTCCGCAAGCGGCAGATATCGCCCATTGCCTCCACCACAGAGCTTGCGGAGATCGTAAGAATGGCGACCCCGGCCCAAAACCGCTGGGAAGGCCAGCACCCCGCGCGCCGCGCATTCCAGGCCATCCGTATAGAAGTCAACGGAGAACTGGACGGCTTGGAGAAAGCCATCAACGATGCGGTGGAGCTTTTAAACCCCGGCGGTAGGTTATGCGTCATTACGTTCCATTCGCTGGAGGACAGGATCGCAAAGCAGGCGTTCAAAACCTTGGAAAACCCCTGCACCTGCCCGCCTAAAGCGCCAATCTGCACATGCAACAAAAAACCTGTCGTGCGGATATTGACCAAAAAGCCCGTCATCGCAGGGGAAGAAGAATTGAAAGTTAACGCCAGGTCGCGCAGCGCAAAGCTGCGCGCCGTAGAAAAAAGATAATCGGCGGCATGGACACAAAAGAAAGGGAATACGATGGAAGTAGCGGGAAACAGGCAAACACGGACGGCATACACGGCATCCACACGGATCTATTCGCCTACGCGCGGCGCTAACGCATACGCCTACGCGCCCGCCCCAGCGCCCGTGCAGCCGGTGGAGCAGCCCAAAGTTACTGTAAAACCGCAGCAGAGGCCTAAGAGCCAGCCTCGCCCGATGCTAAGCGCGGGCTGCAAGGTCACAATGCTCTTTGCCATTTTTACCGTTGCTGCGGCGTGCCTGTTTGTGGTGTTCCGGTATGCCCTCATTGCTGGGGATTATCTGGAGGTCAATCAGATTAAAACGGATATGGAAGCCGCACAGCTTCGCATACGCACTCTGAATGTGGAGCTTGAGTGCGCGGTAAGTATTCAAAATGTGCAGGAGGCCGCGGCGCGTCTTGGCATGACATATCCCACAGCGGACCAGTTTGTTCGCACAGGGGATGCACTGCCCGTATCGGCGGGGGTGCAGGCGCCCGTGAACGGGGCGAACACAGCGGCGGAAGGAGCGTAGCGCGGCAACCGGCGCGTGCGTTGCGCCGCCGGGCAGCTTAAACGCAATGGAGGCACGCATGAGCGCACCTGATACCGCCAACAAGAAGAGATTGTTTCGAATGCTCCTGCTCGTGGGCCTTCTGTTCGTGCTTTTGCTGGGAAGGCTCTTCTACGTACAGGTGATCTGGGGTCCTGAGCTGCAGGAAAAAGCGCTGCTGCAGTGGACGATGGATACGAGCCTTGCCGCCGAACGCGGCCGGATTATGGACAGGGATGGCCAAACGCTCGCACAGAGCGGCACCGCCTACCAGGTGGAGGTCAACCCCAAGCAGATCAAGGCTACCGAGCGCATCCGCGTGGCGACCGAACTTTCCAATGTGCTGGGTCTCAATTATGAAACCACGCTTAAGCGTGTGAGCGATGAGACCAAGCAGCAGATCGTGGTCAAGCGGCAGGTGGAGCGGGAAAAAATCGACCAGCTCCTAGCCCTGAAACTGGGCGATGGTGTTACCTTCAGCGTGGACACCAAGCGCTACTATCCTTTAGGAAACATGCTTTCCCAGACCCTGGGCTTTACCACCGTGGACGGCGTAGGGCAGGAAGGTCTGGAAAGAAGCTTCAATAAATATCTCGCAGGGGAGCCCGGCAGGCTTATTACCGAGACCGACCGGGACAACAAACCCCTTCCGTACGGGACGCAGGAATTCATTGAGCCGGTGGACGGCTGTGCGCTGGTGCTCACCACCGACGCTGTGGTCCAGTCGTTTTTAGAGAAAGCGCTGCAGGAAGCGCTCACCGTCAACAAGGCGAAGAACGCGCAGGGGATTATATTGGATGCGCAGACGGGCGAAATACTCGCTGTCTCCACGAAGCCCGATTACGACCCCAACGCCCCCCCGCGCGACGATCTCGCGACATTGCAGGCCCTTGTGAAAAACCGTGTGGTAACGGACGCTTATGAGCCCGGCTCTACTTTCAAAATCGTGACGCTTTCCTCAGCGATCGATTCCGGCGCCATTTCCACTTCCAGCGAGTTTGACTGCCCGGGCTTTAAAGAGGTCAACGGCGAGCTCATTAAGTGCTGGAAAAGGGGCCATGGGCATCAGACACTCACGAAAGCCGTGCAGAACTCCTGCAACCCCGCGTTTATGACGATGGCACTCGCCATGGGCAAGGAAACGTTTTACGATTATATTTACAGGTTCGGTTTCGGCTCCTCCACGGAAAGCGGGCTTACGGGCGAGAGCGGCGGCATTGTGATCCATGAAAAATACATCCGGGAAAACAACACTGCACGTATCGGCTTTGGCCAGAGCATTGCGGTAACGCCCATGCAGCTTGTCTCCGCGGTAGCGGCCGCCATCAACGGCGGAGAACTGATGCAGCCGTATATCGTCAAACAGGTGATCGGCCCGAATGGGGAAATCATCAAAGAGAATAAGCCTACCGTCGTGCGCCGCGTAATTTCGGAGGAAACCTCCGCTATCGTACGATCCATATTGGAAAGCGTGGTAGCCGAAGGCAGCGGACGCAACGCGCAGATACCCGGCTACCGCGTGGGCGGTAAGACCGGTACGGCACAGAAATATGTGGACGGCAAACCATCCTCGGGCAGCCTTATCGCCTCCTTCATCGGCTTTGCACCAGCGGATGACCCGAAGTACCTGTGCCTGATCCTGGTGGATGAACCCAAGGTCGGCGTGATATTCGGAAGTACGGTAGCCGCGCCCTTTGTCAAGGATGTGCTGCAGGATACGCTGATGCACTATTCTGTAAAGCCTAGCGTGGCAACCGAGACCGTGACGGTGCCGGATGTGGTGGGGAAATCTGCCCAGGAAGCGGCGGCCATACTTAGAGAAAACGGACTTATCGGGGACTATTCCGAGTGGGAAGCGGTGGCCGCGGTCACCTCCCAGGTGCCCTACGCCGGGGAAACGGTTGTAAAGGGCAGCGGTGTGCTGCTGTATACAACCAATACCTCGGAGGACGCAGACAACGGCGGCACGGAAGATGCCGTGACGGTTCCGGATGTATCGGGCATGACCCGGATAGAGGCCTATGATGCGCTTACTGCGGTGGGCCTGACGCTTCGGATCGAGCCGGAGGACCAGAGCGGAAAGGCGATAAGGCAAAAGCCCGCCGCAGGAGAAACTCTCCCGTTCGGGCAGAGCGTGACGGTGGAATTCTCCCAAGTGGAGGAATGAGACCGAAAAAGCGCGAAGAACCCCTTGAAATGGACATGCAAGATACGCTTGTGGTATACTGAGTGAGGCTTGGCGCACAGCCAATTTGTGTTAGGCCGCATTAACTGCCGCAAGCATGAGCAGGATGGTAAAGGAGAACTACAATGTTGCTTTCAAAACTGTGCCAAGGTTTTGAGCACCGCCTCGTAGGGGCGGATATCGACATTGACGTATTGCATTACGATTCAAGAAAAGTAAAGCCGGGCAGCCTTTTCTGCTGTATCGTTGGAACATTTTCGGACGGGCATGAATACGCCGCATCGGCGGTGGAAGCGGGGGCTTCCGCAATCCTGGCTGAACGCGAATTGCCTCTTGCCGTCCCCCAGATTATTGTAAAAAACTCTCGCATCGCCATGGCGGAGATGGCCGCGGAATTCTATGGCCACCCAGAGCGGGATATGCGCATGGTTGGCATCACCGGGACCAACGGAAAGACCACCACCACCTATATGGTGAAAGCCATCGCGGAGCATGCGGGTAAAAAGGTGGGGCTGATTGGCACCATCAAGAACATGATCGGCGCGCGCGTGATTGAAACCGAGCGCACCACGCCGGAATCCGTGGACCTTTACCGGCTGCTCAAGGAAATGAGGGACGAGGGCGTTGAGATCGTGGTGATGGAGGTCTCCTCCCACTCGCTCGAACAGAACCGCGTACATGGCCTGATGTTTGATGTTGCGGAATTCACCAACCTCACGCAGGACCATCTTGATTACCATAAGACGTTTGAAAACTACCTTGCCGCCAAAAAGAAGCTCTTTTATCAGAGCAAACACGGCATCATCAATATAGATGACCCTTATGCGGCGAAACTCCTGGATGGGCTTACGCTGCCCGTCACCACATTTGGTATCCGTGAACGCGCGGACGTATGCGCAAGTGAAATCGATATTACCACGCGCGGGGTACAGTTTGACCTTCGGTTCCCCGGGGGCATTACCCGTATCAATGTGCCCATACCCGGGCTCTTCAGCGTATTTAACGCCATGGGGGCCGTTGCTGTTGGGCTTACCTTGAATATCTCCATGGAGCACATCAAATCCGGCCTTGAGGACATGCAGAGCGTGTCGGGGCGGTTGGAGCCGCTCAACACGGACAATCTAGGGTTCTCCGTGTTCGTGGATTACGCGCATACGCCGGACGCTTTAGAAAACGTATTGAAGACTGTCCGCGGCTTTGCAAAGGGCAGAATTATCACCGTGTTTGGCTGCGGTGGAGACAGGGACCGTGCGAAGCGTCCCATCATGGGCGAGATCGCTGGGCGGTATTCCGACCGTTTGGTGGTCACCAGCGACAATCCGCGCACGGAAGATCCGTTTGAAATACTCGCGGCGATTGAAGAGGGTGTCAAAAAATCCGGTTGTGCATATATCACAATAGAGCAGCGGCGCGAAGCGATCCTGCATGCGCTCAAAAACGCAAGGAAAGACGATGTCATCGTCGTTGCGGGCAAGGGCCATGAAAATTATCAGGAGATCAACGGCATCAAGCACCATTTCGACGATAAGGAAACCGTGATGGAGCTGCTTGGAGAATTGGAACGTTGATCTATCGTACCCACCAAAGCTAACCGGAGGATCAAATGCAACAGCTCATACTGGCGTTATTGCTCAGTTTTCTAGTTACCCTACTATTGGGGCCGATCGTGATCCCCATGCTCAAGAGGCTCAAATTCGGCCAGACGGAGCGGGACGACGGCCCGCAGACGCATCTTGTAAAATCCGGCACCCCTACGATGGGCGGTCTCATGATAATGGCGGGCATATTGGCCGGAACACTCACGTTTTCCATGGCGGGGCTGGAGTTTGTACTCCCTTCGCTGCTTACCACATTCGCATTCGGGCTGGTAGGATTCCTGGATGATTTCATCAAGGTCAAGCGCAAACGTTCCCTGGGGCTGAGCGCTTACCAGAAGATCATCGCACAGCTGGTGTTTGCGTTTATCGTTGCGCTCACCGCCTACAACAACCCGTTTATCGGTCCCACCATTGTGCTGCCCTTTTCCGGTACGGAATGGAACATGGGTATTTGGTATATCCCGTTCGTGATGTTCGTGGTCATTGCAGAGGTCAACGCCGTTAACTTAACGGATGGTCTGGATGGACTGGCTTCCGGCGTCACCATGATCTACGCGGTGGCAATGGCCCTCATCTTCGCACTGTTGTCCGTTACCGCGCTGGACAACGGGCAGATCGGCTATAGCGCGAACCTAGGCGGCATGGCGGTGTTCTCCGCTGCGGTTTCCGGCGCTTGCCTCGGTTTCTTACGGTTTAACACCTACCCAGCCCGCGTGTTCATGGGCGATACCGGCTCCATGGCCCTGGGCGGTGCGATAACGATGATGGCGATATTCAACCGCGGCGTACTGCTGCTGCCCCTCATGGGCGGCTGTTTTATGGCCTCCGCCATCAGCGTAGTGTTGCAGGTCGGGTCGTACAAGCTCCGCAAAAAGCGCGTATTCAAAATGGCGCCGCTGCACCATCATTTTGAGCTGATGGGTGTACCGGAAACCAAAATTGTTTCGATGTATATGATAGTGACCGCTATATTGTGCCTTGTTTGCCTTTTGGCGTATGTGTGATTGACTGCTTGCCGTTCTGGGTGGGTCTCGGGATGCCGCGTTTTTAGTTGGCGCTTGGCGTGGCGGAGGGACTGACGGATGTTTGAGGGAAAGAGGCGGCTCTGTTGCCTCAAGCATCTGCCGCCCGAACGGCTT
>JAEZIE010000129.1 GCA_023416175.1 Bacillota bacterium | reverse complement strand
GTGCCCGCCAATACGGCGGCATTGATGAGGTTGATTAAAAGATCCATCAGTTGCGCTCCTTTCTGCCGCGGAATATGAGCCTGTAGTTGATAAAGAACTCACACCCGAGCATGAAGAAGAGGATTATGCCCGTAAGCACTTCCGCCGCGGATGCGGGGATTTTAAACGTGGTCTGAATTTTGTTCGCGCCCTTTTCAAGTACCGCGATGGCAACCGCCACAAGCACCATGACATACGGATTGAGTTTACTTAGCCACGCGACGGTGATGGCCGTAAAACCGACGCCGCCAGCGGTGGTATCCGTAATGGTATAGTCCGCGCCCGAGCACTGGATGAAGCCGACCAAGCCCGCCAAAGCGCCGGAAAGGAACATGGTGCGGGTGATAACGCGGCTAACGCTCATACCGGCATATTTCGCGGTATTGGTGCTTTCGCCCACAACGGAGATTTCATACCCCTGCTTGGTGCGCGTCATATAGATGCCCACGACGACCACCAATATGAGCGCAATAATCCAGCCGATATGCACGCCGAATACCTTGGGGAGCTTGGCGATCTCGTTAAACATTGCGATCTTGGGGAAGCCGCGTAAAGCGGGGTCTTTCCAAGGTCCATTCTGCAGATACGATAGAAACGCCAGCGCAATGTAGTTGAGCATCAGCGTAAAGAGCGTCTCGTTGGTGTTCCATTTCGCTTTGAAGAACGCGGGGATGAGGCCCCAGAGGCCGCCTGCCAGCACCGCCACCACCGCCATAACCAGCAGCAGCGGCAAGCGCGCCATGTTTTCATACTGGAAGAGCGCGAAATAACTTGCCGCCATGGCGCCGACCAATATTTGTCCTTCCGCGCCGATGTTCCAGAAGCGCATTTTGAATGCAAGTGAGATCGCAAGGGCCGTAACAAGCAGAGGAATGGCGATACGGATGGTTTCAAGGAGCGCGGTCTGTGTGCCTACGCTGCCGAATATCATATCCTGATACACCGCGATAGGGTTATGACCCAGCGCCAGTATGATAAGCGCGCCGGTGAAAAGCGCCCCCAATACAGCGATGACGCGGATGAGTATGGCTTTGTTACGCGGGATTGCATCCCGCTTGACCATGCGTACAAACGGTTCGTTGATTTTCGCTTTGCTCATTTACGCCATACCTTCCCCGAAGCCGTGCTCCGCTTTTTCTTGATCCACGTGTACCATCATCAAACCGACTTCTTCCTTGGTGGTATTGGGCGCGTCCACAACACCGCTGACTTTTCCGCCGCACAATACCAGGACGCGGTCGCACAGCTCCAGCAGCACGTCAAGGTCCTCTCCGATAAAGAGAACGGCGACGCCCTTTTTCTTTTGTTCGTTCAACAGATCATAGATCTTGTATGAGGAATTGATATCAAGGCCCCTTACAGGGTAAGCGACGACGAGTACAGAGGGGCCACTTGCAATCTCCCGCCCCAACAGCACTTTTTGCACATTGCCGCCGGAAAGGCGTCTTACCGGTGTTGCGGTGCCGGGCGTGACGATCTCCAATCGGCCAATCAGCTCTTCCGCCAGCTTTTTGGGTGCTTTCCGGTCTACAAAAGGTCCGTTGCCGGCTTTATAGCTTTTGAGCATGACGTTATCAACCATGTCCATGGAAGCGACCAGGCCCATGCCTAAACGATCCTCCGGCACAAACGCCATGGCGACACCGCGACGAATGATTTCGGTAGGGCTTTTGCCCGCCAGGCTTTCACAAGTGCCATCATCCCCGCAATAGAAGATTTCTCCGGACGCGATGGGATATAACCCCGCAATCGCCTCGCAAAGCTCTTTCTGCCCGCTGCCCGCGATACCGGCTACGCCTAATATTTCACCCGCCTTGAGCGTAAAGTGAACATTGTCAAGCGCCTTGACGCGGTCCGAATTGATGCAGGTGAGCCCTTTGACCTTCAGACGCGAGGGCGTTTGCTCCATCTTTTCACGGGAAATCGCAAGGCTGACGCTGCGGCCCACCATCGCCTCCGTCAGGGACTGCACGTTGGCATTCTTGGTTTCCACCGTGTCGATGCAGCAGCCTTTTCTCAGGATGGAGACGCGGTCGGAGATTGCCAGAACCTCGTTGAGTTTATGGGTAATGATGATGATGGCCTTGTTGTCCGCCTTCATGTTGCGCAGGATCGCAAAGAGCTTCTCTGTTTCCTGCGGCGTCAGGACGGCGGTGGGTTCATCGAGTATGAGCGTATTTGCGCCGCGGTAGAGCACCTTGATGATCTCCACCGTTTGCTTTTCGCTGACAGACATGTTGTAGATTTTCTTGTTGGGGTCGAGCTCAAAGCCGTACCGGCTGCTGATTTCCCGAATTTCGTTGGCCAGTGCCTTGCGGTTGATGTGTACGCCGCCAGGTAAGCCCAATACGACGTTTTCTGCGGCGGTCAAGACATCCACAAGTTTAAAGTGCTGGTGAATCATGCCGATGCCAAGATCAAACGCGTCCTTGGGCGAGCGAATAACGACTTCCTTGTCGTCCACATAAATCTCGCCGCTGTCCGGAAAATAAATACCGGATAGCATGTTCATCAAGGTCGTCTTGCCCGAGCCGTTTTCGCCTAAGAGCGCTAAGATCTCGCCGCGTTTGACATCCAGACAGACCTTGTCGTTCGCACATACAGAGCCGAATGTTTTTGTGACATTACGGATACAGATGGCATTTACAGCCGATTGTGTCAAGAAGAAGTGCCCCCTTTCGTAACATAGCGGATGGAACAGCAAAACAATCGAACCCCACGCCGGTTGCTTTGCGTGCTGCATCCACCGGGGTACTCATTCTATATAAACTGTTAAGTCGTACAATCTATTACAAAAGCTAGCGATAAGCTGGTTTCTCGATTAGAAAAAGGGCGGGGCCGCAGGACGCGGCCCTGCCCGATCTGATGAGTTAACCGTTGACGTGGACGCCGGGGATGATGAAGTTCCAGGAGGGAGCGCTCTGCGGTTCGACGAATTCTTCGCCTTCCTTGAGGTCGATGGTAACCTTGTTGCCGCCAAAGTCTACGCCTTCGCCTGTCAAGGGTCCTACGAACACTTTGAGTTCGCCGGAAATGAGCTTGGCGCGCGCGGCTTCGATGGCTTCCTTGGTGCCCGGTGCGATTACGGCATCGTTGAGGGCAGAAATGTCAACCACGCCTTGCTTGAGGCCGCCGGAGAAGTCGGTGGGGATGGGGGTGCCGTCCACAACAGCCTGTACGGCCTGGGTGAGGAATACGCTCCAATCCCAAACAGCAGAGGTAAGCGACGCCTTGGGGGCAGCTGCGATCATGTCGGAGTTGTAACCAACCGCCCATACGCCGTTCGACTCAGCGGTGGTCTGGGTGGCAGTGGAGTCCGCATGTTGGCCGAGCACATCACAGCCCATATCGATGAGCGCCTGTGCAACCTGGGCTTCCTTGGTGGGATCGTTCCAGGAGTTGGTGTACATGACTTCCATGGTGACGTTGGGGTTAACGCTCTTTGCGCCGAGGTAGAAGGAAGTGAAACCACTGATGCACTCTGCAAAGGGCATAGCAGTCACGTAGCCGAGCTTGTTGGTCTGGGTCTTGAGGCCAGCAGCGATACCGGAGAGGAACCGCGCTTCATAGATGGCGCCGAAGTAGTTGTGCATGTTGGGGAGGCCGCTGGAAGCCGCCTGATAGCCGGTAGCATGGCAGAACTGAATTTCGGGATGCGCCTTAGCGGCCGCAAGCATATACGCTTCATGGCCAAATGAGGTGGCGAAGATGATATTGCAGCCGGCATCAATCAATTCGTTGATCGCGGCTTCGCAAGCGGAATCTTCGGGAATGTTGTACTTGGAGAGAACCTGCTCGGGCTTGAGGCCCAGGGTCGCGATCATTTTCTGGGTGCCTTTGTCATGGTTGTAGGTATAGCCGCCGTCGCTGGGGTCGGAGACGTGTACAAAGCCGACCTTGATGTTTTCAAGGGTAACGCCTTGAGCGGGGGCTTCGGGCGCAGCGGGCGCTTCAGTCGCGGCGGGCGCTTCGGGCGCAGCAGGGGCATTAGTAGCAGCGGGCGCCTCAGCAGGCGCTGCGCATGCTGCAACGCCAAGAAGCATGGCGACAGCCATCAGGATTGCGATCAGTTTCTTCATGCGGTTTTCCTCCTCTTTCTTCTTGTTGCCTGTATTCTTACATCCGCTTGACCGGATAAAGCAACCATGTATGACACATAGATATACGCCCAAAATGAATAATTCGTATTATATACCGAACATTCTATTTTGTAAACAGGTAACAATTCGTGTTTTATAGGATTCGCCCGCTCTTTTCGAGTGCTTTTATATCGGGTGGGCAGGAAAACGGCTCACCTGCAGCCTGCATAGCGTTCGCAACATCTTTTAAGCCGCTGCCTGTGCAAATGACGGTAACAGTCTCGTTGGAACCGATGATTCCATCTGCGACTGCCTGCTTGACGCCCGCCGTGGCGGTGACTCCGGCAGGCTCACCGAATACGCCTTCGGTGCGGCCCAACAGACGCATGGCGTCCAATATCTGCGTGTCGTCCACGGCGACCCACGCGCCGTTGCTTTCACGCACCGCACGCAGCGCTTTTTCCGGGTTACGGGGTACGCCCACTGCGATACTGTCAGCCAGCGTATTTTCCGCTGTGGGCACAAGCTTCGATCCGCTGTTTGCCGCGTTGACAAACGGGCAGCAGCCAGAGGATTGTACACCCAATATCTTCGGGATGCGATCGATCATGCCAAGCTCATAGAGGTCTTTAAAGCCGTTGTATACGCCGCCGACCGTGCAGCCGTCCCCAACGGAAACCGCCACCCAGTCTGTGGGCAGGAACAACAGTTGCTCTGCAATTTCCAGGCTGACTGTCTTTTTGCCTTCCGTCATGATGGGGTTGATGCCCGCGTTGCGGTTATAGAAGCCCCATTTGTCGATGGCGGCGCGGGAAAGTTCAAACGTCTCCCTGTAATCCCCCTGCACGCTTACAACGTTGGCGCCGAATATCAAAAGCTGCGCCACCTTGCCCTTGGGCGCGCGAGAAGGAACGAATATAACGGATTTTAGCCCCATGCGCGCCGCGTTGCCCGCAAGCGAGGAGGCGGCGTTGCCGGTGGAAGAGCAGGCGATGGTCTCGTAGCCTAGTTCCCTTGCCCGGGCTACCGCAACTGCGGACGCACGGTCCTTCAAGGAGGCGGTGGGGTTTAGACCGTCGTCTTTGATATAGAGCGCTTTTAAAGAAAGCTCCTTTTCCAGCCGGTTGGAGCGATAGAGCGGAGTCCAGCCCACGCGCAAAAAACGCTCCCAATGGTTTCCTTCCACGGGCAGCAGCGGCAAATAGCGCCACATGCTGTTCGTACGGTCATTCAAGAGCGTTTCGCGGTTGAGTACTTTTTTGATGGAGTTATAGTCGAATATGATATCTAAGATGCCTGTTTCGCCGCAATGCGGACAAGTCATCATGTCTTCTGTATACGAAAAATCAGTCTTGCATAACGTGCAGCGGTATCCTGCAACATGCATGTGGGACACGCACCTTTCTTAGCGAATAGAGACTTGATAGAGGTAAATCTGATGGAACATGTCCATCATACACCAAATTTGACGGCTTGTATAGGTTTCCTTGACATATTATATAATTTTTATTTGCACTAAAAAAACTTTTTTAGTTGGAAAAACAGGAAAACGCCGCCTCGCTCCAACAGTGGAGGGAAGCGGCGTTCGTTCTAGTTTTTATTATGCGGCCGTGCCGACATCGCGGACCAGGTCCGGATACGTGGTGACGATGGTGGTATCCTTCGCCCATTCTTCGACCATTGTGTACCACTCGTCTTCCTGCTTGGCGGCGAGTACGCTCTCCTTAAACTGCTCCTGATAATCTGCAAGCTTGCGTTCGCCTGCGGGCTCCGTGCCTACCAACTGGATGATGTGGTAGCCTTCGTCGTCGATAACGATTTCAGAATAGCTGCCCGGCGTAGTGAGCTTAAACGCGGCATCGCGTACCTGTTCGGAATATTCCTGCGACACGTTGCTCAACAGCACGCCCGTCTTATAGAAGGCGTTCTCTGCGGTGGTATCCGCGCTCACCGCGAAATCGGGATCCTGCGTATATTCCTTCATCACATCGTCAAAGCTTACGCCGCTCTGGAGTTTTTGGTACGCTTCGTCAATCTTGGGCTTGATGGAAGCAAACAGCGTTTCGCGCATGGTTATGGCTTCCGCTTTCTTAGCGGCATATTCAGTCTTGATTTCGGCAATGCGGGCGGCGTTGGCCACCTCATCTTCCAGGGTGAGTTTGGAAAGCTCATCCGCAAGGTCCTGCATCAGGGTCTGAAGCTCGGTGTAATCTGTGCCGAGCTGTTCCTCGGACAGGATGGAAATGTGTTTGACGCGGATGAATCCTTCAGGCGCATACAGCGGGGGGATGCCTCCTGTGCTCTCAAACGTCTCCTGCCTGGACTTGTAGCCGCTGGGATCCGCGGTGAGGGAGGTTTTATCGGAAGTCAGCTGCTCATTAAACGCGGTCTGTACCTCTTCATCCGTTACGGTGGTTTTGGCATTGAACGCTTCCTGCATGGCGGTGATGGCGGCGTTGATGGACTTTTCCTCCACCAGTTTGGCTTTAAACTGCTCTTCGGTCAGCTTTTCGCCGTACTGCTGCTCGATCATCTCTGCGAAAATATCAGCCTTGCGCTTCTCGACGTCAAGGGAGGGATCTTCTGCAACTTCACTTTCCGCCTGGGACTGCGCGGTTTGCTTGTAATAGTCAAGATCAGCCTGTACGCCTTCGTCCACCTCGGCCTGCTGTTCCGCGTTCAAGGTATTATACCCTTGGAGCTCGGCCTGATAGGCGGTCACTTTGGTGCTGACCACGGCGTCCATAATCATATCCTGGAAGGAGGCAAGCCCCTGCGCGGTAGTGGTGGGATCCTGTCCATACATCTTGTACATGTATAGGTAGTAATCAAACAGGTCCATGTACTCGCCCTTGGTGACTTTCTTATCACCAACTTTGGCGATTACCTGCGCCCTGTTCTTCTCTTCGTTGACGCTCACCAGGCTGCACCCAAACATGGACGCGGTGAACGCAAACGCCAATACGGCGGCGATCAAAATTTTTGCGATCTTTCTCATTTAAAAACAATTCTCCTTTTGCTGTTGAATGCAATCACTTTGGTCCGGTTAGATCTTTTCCGGGTAAAGCGTTACGATGCCCGCTTCCTGAGCTTTTTCACCAAATTCCGTCTGCATGGTCACCAGGGTTGCATTGGAACGGGCTTTGGATGCGAGTTTTTCCTGGATCTCATCGTGTACCTCTTCAAAGCTGCGTACGCCGGGCGCGATTTTCTCTTTGAGCATAATGATGCAGGAGCCTTCCTTGAGATGCACGGGCGCAGAGATATCCCCTACGTTGACAAGTGCAAACGCCGCGTCAAGGTAGGCTTCTTCCACGTGGGTGCTGTCACGGCTTACAAAGTAGCTGATGAGGTAGTTGTCTTCCGATTTTTGCTCCATGAGCTTGATAAAATCGGCTCCAGCCAGCGCCTCGTCGCGGATGGAAGCAAGCTGCTTGTCCAATTCAGCGTACGCGTTATTCAGCACCCGGTCAAAGTTTGCCTTAGCGCGCTCGTACGTATCCTTTTTGATGCCGGAGAACAGCCCGTCCTCATTTTTCTTATAATCCGCCTGCACCCTGGCTAACGTGTCGGCAGCGGTCTTGAGTTCCGCAAGCTGCTTCGGGGTGAAGTCCAGCGCAATGCGGACGGTTTCCAGATACCCTTCGGGCGCATCGAACACGAGATCAGGCGTGTTTTCTCCAAACCATGCGGGGTCTGACGCAATGCCCTCCTGCTGGGCTTTTAATTGTTCGTCGTAATACGCACGAATGGTTTCTTCCGTTACATTGCCTGCGGGTTGCAACTGATCATACAACAGGGCGATGACATAAGCGTCCCGCATAAGATAACGCATACGCTCGGGCGTGAGGCTGCTGTTTTCCAAAAGGTCGATATACGCCTGCTCGGCCTTTCTCCTGCCCTGTTCGTCCGACCCGTACTGTTCCATGAAAGAGGCGATCTTTTCATTATAATATTTGAGGTACTGCGCATCGATTTCTGCTTCCTGCTCGGCGGTCAGCTGGTAAAGCCCCTGCTTTCTGGCCTCTTCCTTCATGGCGGCTTCGCCTACCAGGAAGTTTAAGTGGGCCAGCTTATATTTTTTGAATTCGGATTTATACTGCGGCTGGGTCAGGTCGACGCCCATCATGGTTTCATAACGGGCAAGCTGATTCTTTAAAGCAGCCTCAAACTGCCAGCGGTAAATGGGTGTTTCCCCCACCGTTCCCATCATGTCATCGGGATTTGTCGCGCAGCCCGCCGCCACAAGCAGCACGCAAATGAGCGCGAGCATGAAAGCGAGCATCCTTTTCCCCGTCATGCGCAATTCTCCTTAAAATGAATTCTATGCAGGCAGGCGGAACAAAACCGCCTATAGTAAGCTATCCCATTATACATATTTCAAGGGCCTGTTGCAACGCATAATCCTGTAAACAAAGTGTGGCAGCGGCCTATATTGTGCACTCTGCGCTTGGCGGTGATTGTTTCCATTCCGGGCGCATTGTATAATGGAACATATCGTTATGGGAGGTACTCCGTTTGCAGCGCTTTATGCCGAACGCAAAGGAGGGCCTTACTTTTGCGCAGGTGCATCTGCGGCAGGAGGAAGGCCTATTAAACGCGCAGCCGCCACATATTACAAAAACAGCGGGCAGGATCATACGCGATAATCTGATGACGTTTTTCAACCTCATCAACGCAATCCTGTTTCTTGCGCTGCTGCTGGTGAACTCCTACGCGAACATGCTCTTTATGGGCGTGGTGCTAAGTAACCTGCTGATCGGGGTCATACAGGAATTGCGTGCCAAGCGCGCGGTGGAGAAATTGAGTGTACTGCACGCACCGCGCACGCATGTGCTGCGGGAGGGTACGCAACTGGAGATCCCGAGCGAAGAACTTGTACTTGACGATATTCTTATTCTATCCTTAGGCAACCAGGTCCCCGCCGACGCGATTGTCCGCGATGGATTTATCGAAGCGGACGAATCCATGCTGACGGGCGAATCCAACGCCATCAAAAAAGGCCCGGGGGACATGCTGCTTTCGGGCAGTTTTGTGATCTCCGGCTCCTGCCGCGCACAGGCGGAGCGTGTGGGGGGCGAAAGCTATGCAGCAAAACTCTCCCAGGAGGCCAAGCGATACAAACGGTTTGACTCGGAGCTGATGCGCGCGCTGCGTCTCATCATCCGCTATGCGGGCGGCATCGTGCTGCCGCTGGGCGCGTTGATGTTTTGGAGCATCTATCGTGGGCTTTCCCACGGCCTGCAGTCGAGCGTAGAACAGACTGCGGCCTCCATGCTCGGCATGATTCCATCGGGGCTGATGCTGCTCACCAGCGTTTCGCTTGCCGTTGGAGTTGTGACGCTTGCGCGAAAAAACACGCTGGTGCAGGAACTCTATTGCATTGAAACGCTTTCCCGCGTGAACATGCTATGCCTTGATAAGACTGGAACTTTGACCACCGGCAACATGCAGGTGGAGCGCATTCTCCCCTTGGGCAACGTGCAGGACCCCGAGCTTTCCGCTGTGTTGTGCGATATTGTTGGCACCATGCCAGCGGGCAATGCGACAGCACATGCGCTAGGAGCGTTCTGTAAATGCCCGCCTCGGGAACAGCCGCGGGGTATTACGCCGTTTTCTTCGGCGCGCAAATACAGCGCCGCTGCGTTTTCCTACGGCACGCTCTACCTTGGCGCAGCCAGCATGCTGATGGAGCTGCCTGAGAAAATGCTATCCCAGATAGAACAGGCTGCGTCCTCCGGCCGCCGCGTGCTGCTGTTGTGTCAGTCCGATGCAACAGGCGATGAACCGAAGCTGCCGCAGGATGCAAAGCTTGCTCCTCTTGCGCTTGTCACCCTGCTCGATGAGATCCGCCCGGAAGCCGCCGATACGCTGCGGTTTTTCAGGGAGCAGGATGTGACGGTCAAGCTCATTTCCGGCGATGACGCGCGCACGGTAGCGGCCATTGCACAAAGGCTTGACCTTCCCGGTGCGCAAGCGTACGTGGACGCCACAACCCTTCCGGATGATGAGGCGCTCAAAAAAGCAGCCCAAACATATACCGTATTTGGCCGCGTTTCCCCCCAACAGAAAAAGGGGCTCGTGAAAGCGCTTCAGGCACAGGGGCATACCGTGGCCATGACAGGCGACGGCGTGAACGACGTACTCGCCCTGAAGGAAGCGGATTGCAGCGTAGCCCTCAACGCGGGCAGCGACGCAGCAAGGCAGATTTCCCAGCTGGTGCTGCTCGATAACAACTTCGCTTCCCTCCCCCATGTCGTCATGGAAGGGCGGCGCGTGGTCAACAATATTACGCGGACAGCCTCGCTGTTCCTGGTAAAAACCGTGTTTTCTTTCCTGCTGACGGTATCCAGCCTTCTCTTTGGGCTTGCGTACCCATTTCAGCCGGTGCAGCTTTCTTTGATCGGCGCGGTGACGGTGGGCATCCCTTCCTTCTTCCTGGCGCTCGAACCCAACCGCACGCGCATCAAGGGCAGCTTTTTAAAAAACGTGCTCGCGCGCTCAATTCCTGGAGCGATTACGATATTTCTCTTTACGCTTGTGGCAGGCCTCATTGGCCGCAGGATTGGGCTAGAGTACCCGGAAGTCAATTCCCTTTGCGTCTACCTTGCGGGTACGGCGGGGCTTATGATTTTACTGCGGGTATGCCTGCCCTTGGTAGCCCGCCGCGCAGCCCTGTGGGTGCTGATGGTGGCCGGCTTCTTTGGTGCGGCCGCGCTGCTCCCCAACATCCTGGAGCTTACTCCCCCGCAGCCCGGCATTGGGTTGTGGCTCTACCTTGGGCTTACGCTGTTCTCTTATCCGCTGCTTGCAGGTTTAGAGCGCGTTTGCCGGCATATACTCAAAGCGGAGGATTGAACCATGTATTTGATCGTAGGCCTGGGCAACCCCGGCATCGCCTACCAGAGCTCACGCCACAATGTGGGCTTTCTTGCGCTGGACACGCTTGCGAATAAGCTCAATATCACATTCAACAAGCGTGCGCACCGATCCCTAGTTGGGGAAGGTTACTACGGCACGGAAAAGCTGCTTTTGTGCAAACCCGAAACATACATGAACCTGAGCGGGGAGGCCGTTCAGTCCGTGCTTTCCTATTACAAGCTTCCACCGGAAAAGCTGATCGTACTTTACGACGATATTGACCTTTCGGTAGGAGATATCCGCATCCGCGCCTCGGGCAGCGCAGGCACGCACAACGGCATGCGCTCCATCATCGCCTGCTTAGGCGGCGAAGAAGGCTTCCCACGCGTACGTATCGGCATCGGCAGGCAAAAGGATGGCCGAGACCTAGCCGCATTCGTATTGGGGAAGCCGCCCAAAGAGGACCAGGAATTGCTGTTGGAAGCGTATGGCCAGGCGGCGGAGGCAGCATTGCTGATCGCGGAAGGTAAGCTTCAGGATGCGCAAGCCAGGTTCAACAAAAAGCCCAAGAAAGCGAAAGAGCCGCAGGCAGAAGAAACATCGGAGCAGTAAGGCTTTATTGGAGGCTCTGCCTCCAAACCTCCGCTTAGGGTCGTAACGACCCTAAGCACCCATCCCGGAAACGCCCTGATTTTAGGGCGTTCCCGGAGAATGGGATTCCAAAGGGACGTGTCCCTTTGGTGGGAGTTTGAGGGAAAAGCCTTCAAGAATTCATTAGCAGCTTGGAATCTGGGCATAGGCTCTGTTCCCATACCACAACCAACAGGAGTGACCATGGCTGAGCAAACGCATCCGCTGCTGCGGATGCTCAAACAATCGCCGGAATACAACCGGCTCAATGAAATTCTGACCGAGGCGGAAGGTCCCGCTTCGGCTTTTGGTCTGCCCGAAGCGCACCGCGCCCATGTGTTCGCGGCGCTTGCGGAAAAACGGGGCGGGCTTTTGATTGCGGCCAGCGAACAGGCTGCGGAGCGGCTCTACCAACTGGCTTCCTCGCTTTCTAATAAAATCGCGCTCCTGCCCGCACGGGAGCTGCCGCTTGTGAACGCCTACGCCGCCTCAGGCGAAGGGGCAAAGCAGCGTATCGCGACGCTAACAAGGCTTAGCCTGGGGGAGCCGGTGGGAGTGATCGCCTCTGTCGAGTCTGTTTTGCAGCGGTTAGCGCCGCAGGCGGTATTAAAGCGCGCCGTGCATACCGTAAAGCTTGGGGAAGCGCACCCGCCGCGGGAACTGCTGCGGGCTTTGATGGACGCGGGCTACGAGCCGGTGGACTTGGTGGAAGGCCCGGGCCAGACGAGCCTTAGGGGCGACATATTGGATGTATTCCCGCCGCACGCGCAGGAACCCTACCGCATCGAGTTCTTTGACGATGAAATTGACCGCATGAGCATATTTGACCCTGCCACCCAGCGCTCGCTTGGGCGGGTGGAGGAGGCGCTGCTCCCTCCTGCGACCGAAGCTCCGCAGGATGAAGCCGCCATTGCCCGCGCGCTCAAAGCGACAAAGGGAGCGAAAGGATTTGACGCGCAGCGCATCGCATGGGAGGAAAAGCGCGCGTGTTTGGGCGCAGAGATACTTTTGCCCGTGCTGTATGAAAACACGTTCACCATAATTGACCATCTGCCCAAAAGCGCGCCCATCTTTATAGAAGAGCCGCACCGCATGGAGGAGGCGGCAAACGCCGCCCATCGCCTGTTTACGCAATCCGTTTCCGCCATGCTTGCCCGCGGCGAGGGCGTGGCGCAGCAATCGGAGTTAATGGCGGAGCCGCATGCGTTGTTTGCGCGGCTCAACACGCCCCGAACGGCGCTGCTGTTTACGCTTGCACGCAGTTTTTCGCAAATCCATATTCGGGAGAGCGTACAGTTTGACGCGCGTATTGCGCCGCACTATCCCGGGGAGCGGGAAGAGCTTGCGCGGGACATCTCGCTGACACGAAAGACGGGCGGAACGGTGCTGCTTTACGCTGGCCTGCACGCGCAGCGCTTGCAGCAGCAACTGCTCGATGAAGGCTGTGAGGTAGGGCTTGCAGAAACACTCAACCGCGAGCCTGTACCCGGCGAAGCGCTGCTGCTAAGTGAAAGCCTGCCGCAGGGCTTTTTATACCCTTCTCTCAAGCTGACGGTACTGACCGAGGCGGAGCTGTTCGGCTTCTCCAAACACGCCGCGAAAAAGCGGCATTCCGACAAGCCGCGCCTGGTATTTTCCGAGCTGAAGCCCGGCGATTTCGTGGTGCATGAGGCGCATGGCATCGGCCGCTTTTTAGGGGTGGAAGCGCTTACCGTGCAGGATACGACACGCGACTACCTGCTTATGGAATACCAGAATGGCGACCGGCTGTACATCCCCACCGATCAGCTGGACCGCGTGCAGAAATATATCGGCGCAGACGACGAGCCCAAGCTTTCGAAATTGGGCGGAAGCGAGTGGCAGAAACAGGTCACCCGCGCCCGAAGTGCCGTCAAGGAGTTAGCGTTTGATCTTGCGAAGCTGTACGCGGAGCGGCAGCAGACGAAAGGCTTCGCCTTCTCCCCCGATTCCGCGTGGCAAAAACAGCTGGAAGAGCGTTTTCCGTATACCGAAACGCCGGACCAGCTCCAATGCATAGAAGAGATTAAAAAGGATATGGAAAGCAGCCGCGTCATGGACCGCCTGCTGTGCGGGGACGTGGGCTACGGCAAGACGGAAGTCGCGCTCAGGGCTGCGTTCAAAGCCGTGCAGGACAGCAAGCAGGTAGCCGTGCTTGTACCCACCACCATATTGGCGCAGCAGCACTATAATACGCTTTCCACCCGGTTTTCTAGTTTCCCCGTACGGGTCGCGCTATTATCCCGCTTTAAGACGCAGCTGGAACAGAAGGCCGTCAAAAAAGCGCTTACCGAAGGAGCGGTGGATATCGTGGTCGGCACGCACGCGCTATTAGGGAAAGAAGTCAAGTTCAAGGACCTGGGACTTTTGATCGTGGATGAAGAGCAGCGCTTTGGCGTGGGCCACAAGGAACAGATTAAAAATATGAAGACAAACGTCGACGTCCTGACGCTGACGGCAACCCCCATCCCAAGGACGCTTCACATGTCCATGATCGGCATCCGGGACATGAGCGTCATCGACACCCCGCCGGAGGATCGGTTCCCGGTACAGACGTATGTGCTGGAATACTCTGAAACCCTGCTGCGCGACACCGTGAACAAGGAGCTTTCCCGCGGCGGGCAGTGCTATATCGTATACAACCAGGTGCAGCGACTGGAGCGCTACGCCGCGCATTTGAAGGAACTGCTGCCCGAGGCCTCCATCGCCGTGGCGCACGGGCAGATGCCCGAGCAGGCATTGGAGCGCGTGATGCTCGATTATATGGAGGGCCGCTACAACGTCCTATTGTGCAGCACCATCATAGAAAACGGGCTGGATATTTCCAACGCCAACACGCTGTTCGTATTGGATTCGGATAAAATGGGCCTTTCGCAGCTCTACCAGCTGCGCGGACGCGTGGGGCGTTCCACCCGGCTCGGGTACGCGTACTTTACGTTTGAGCGGGACAAATCGCTTTCCGAAGTGGCGCACAAGCGGCTAAGTGCCCTCACGGAATTCGCGCAGTTTGGCGCGGGCCGCGAGATCGCATTAAGAGACCTTGAAATTCGCGGCGCGGGGAGTCTATTAGGCGCGCAGCAGCATGGGCATATCGCGGACATCGGCT
>JAEZIE010000122.1 GCA_023416175.1 Bacillota bacterium | reverse complement strand
ATGTACTATTCAGGTAAACGCCCGGAGAAAAGAGCAGTAGAAAAAAATGGAGTTCCATGAATATCATTATTATATGGGATGTCCAGACAAATTCCTATTGTAAGTTGCTATAAAAAAAAGTAGTGATAGAGGCGAAATTTATGTAATTTTGCACAATAATTTATATGAAATGGGAACCGAAGAAGCTCTTCACCGATAGTGCAACCCATGAATTCGAAGCGCAGACGCGTCAAGAGAATGTGATTGTGCCAGCTTTGTATAGAGAAGAACGCCTTCTGCGGTTGCAGAAGGCGTTCTTCTCCGAATTTAATTTTTTCTAGCCGCCAAGATATGCCTTGCGGATTTCATCGCTTTCAGAAAGCTCTTTTCCGGTGCCGGCAATGGCAATTCCACCTGTTTCAAGCACATAAGCCCTATCCGCAACGGAAAGCGCCATCTGCGCATTCTGCTCCACCAGAAGGATCGTGGTGCCTGCCTTGTGCAGTTCACTGATGATGGAGAATATCTGCTCTACCAATATTGGGGCCAAGCCCATACTGGGCTCGTCGAGCATCAGGAGCTTGGGGCGGCTCATAAGCGCCCGGCCCATCGCAAGCATTTGTTGCTCGCCGCCGGAGAGCGTTCCCGCTATCTGCTTGCGGCGCTCTAAAAGCCTGGGAAACTGGGCATAGACTTTTTCAAGATCGCTCTCGATCCCTCCCGAGCGAGTGTAGGCACCCATTTCAAGATTTTCCTGCACAGTCATCTGCAGGAAAACGCGACGCCCTTCGGGCACCTGGGCTAGGCCGCGCTCCACAATCTTATGCGGCGCCTGAGATGTGATATTCTCGCCCATAAAGCTGATCCCGCCGGTCTTTGTACGCAAAAGGCCGGAGATGGTTTTCAACACGGTACTCTTTCCCGCACCGTTCGCCCCGATCAGGGTAACGATCTCCCGTTCGTTGACCTCCAGAGAAACATCCTTGATGGCGTGTATAGAGCCGTAATAAACGTTGATGTTATCAATTTTCAGCATAACCTCAGCTCTCCCTCCTCTTGCCCAGATACGCCTCGATGACCTCGGGGTTGTTCTGGATCTCGCTGGGGGTTCCCTTGGCGATGACCTTGCCAAAGTTGAGCACGCAAATGCCTTCGCAAATTCCCATCACCAGATTCATATCGTGCTCGATAAGCATAATGGCAATCTGGAAGGTATCGCGCACTTTTACGATATTCTCCATCAATTCCGCCGTTTCCGAAGGGTTCATGCCTGCGGCAGGCTCATCGAGCAGCAGCAGCGAGGGGTTGGTAGCAAGTGCGCGGACAATCTCAAGCCTGCGCTGCGCGCCATAGGGCAAGGAGCCCGCCTGATGCCCCGCCAAATCCTGCATATCGAAAATGGAGAGCAGCTCCATCGTCCGCTCATGCGCCTTCTTTTCGCCTTTCCAGTAGCCGGGAAGGCGGAATATGCCGCGCCACATGCCATAGTTGATGTGGTTATGGAGACCCAGTTTCACATTGTCCTCAACAGAGAGGCTGGAGAACAGGCGAATATTTTGGAACGTACGGGCAATACCAGCCCTGTTTACCTGAGCGGTAGACATGTTGTAGGTATCGCGGCCTTCAAGCAGTATAGTACCGCGGGTAGGCTGATATACCTTGGTCATAAGATTGAATATCGTGGTCTTCCCCGCGCCGTTGGGGCCGATTAGCCCTGCGATTTCCGTGCGGCCAATGGCCATATCAAAGTCGTCAACAGCGGTAAGCCCGCCAAAATCAATGCCCAGATGGCGTGCTTCAAGCACCGGCGGCTTGTCCGCATCACGCTCCGGAATAATGTTCGTAGAGGGTACGGGTACCAACTTTGTTTCGGGTCTCTTGTTCATTTGCCGCTCCCCCCCTTCTTGATTGTGCCTGCTGGCAGTATCCTGCCCCTAAAGCGACCCAATAACGCCTTGATGTTATCGTTGTTGGTGGCGAGCATGACGAGAATGAGCACTATGGCATAAACCAGCATCCGGTAGTCGTTAAACTCGCGCAGAAGCTCGGGGAGTATGGTAAGTACAGCAGCAGCAATCACGGAACCAAGGATATTGCCAAGCCCGCCCAAGACCACAAATACCAATACAAGTATCGAGGTGTTGAAGTTGAACTTGCTTGCGACGATGGTGGAGTAGTTCATGGCATATAACGTGCCCGCAGCTCCCGCAAGCGCTGCGGAGGTGACAAACGCCATCATCTTGTACTTCGTCACCGGGATGCCCACGCTTTCGGCTGCAATGCGGTTGTCTCTAAGCGCCATGATCGCCCGCCCGGAGCGGCTGTTGATCAGGTTGAGCACGATAAACAAGGTGACCAGTATCAGGACAAAGCCGATGGTGAATGTAGAAATCTTTGTAATGTTGGAAATGCCCATGGGGCCGTCGATAATCACGCGGCCGCCTTCTTCAAGTTTGAGAGCTTGGGCACTCGTGAGGAAGCTTACGTGCAGCCCTCTGCTATCCACCCCTACATAGAGGCAATTGATGATGTTCTTAATAATCTCGCCGAACGCTAAGGTAACAATCGCCAAATAATCGCCCCTGAGGCGCAAAACAGGTATCCCGATCAAAACGCCCGCAGCACCTGCGCATATGGCGCCGATGACCATGGAGATGCCCAGGCGCAAAGGAGCAAGGGGAATGGCATTCTCCATGCCGATGCAGGCCACTGCGCCCACAAAAGCGCCTATGCTCATGAATCCCGCATGGCCCAGGGAAAGCTCACCCAGCACCCCCACCGTCAGGTTCAGCGATACCGCCATAATCACATAGGCGCAGATCGGGATCAACTGTCCCCGAAGAGAGGCGCTGATGTTGCCGCCGCTGATAAGGATCTGGAGCACCACAAACGCAACGATAACAAAACCGTATGTCAGCACGTTTTTACGTGCAGCCTTGCTGATTTTTTTCATACCGCCCACCTCAAACTTTCTCTCTGACCTGCTTGCCCAGAAGCCCGGCAGGCTTGACCAGCAGGATGATGATAAGGACGGCGAATACGATAGCATCGGAAAGCTGTGTAGAAACATAGCCTTTTCCGAATATCTCGATAATGCCCAGCAGGATTCCGCCGATCATGGCACCGGGGATTGAGCCAATACCGCCGAACACTGCGGCGGTAAACGCCTTGATGCCGGGCATTGAGCCGGTAGTGGGCATAAGCGTCGGATAAGCGGAGCAAAGCAGTACGCCCGCAATTGCCGCAAGAGCAGAACCGATTGCGAACGTAACAGAGATGGTAAAGTTCACGTTGATGCCCATCAACTGCGCTGCGCCCTTATCTTCAGAGCAGGCGCGCATGGCCTTGCCCATCTTTGTTGTCTTGGTAAACCATGTCAGCAATGCCATGATGACAATACAGGCAGCCACAGTGACAATCGCAATGAACGATATGGAGAGCTCGCCTCCAAAAAGCTTAATGGCAGCGTCTGAAACCACCGGCGTAAACACCTTGGGGTTGGAGCTCCACAACAGTTGGGCCGAGTTCTGTAAAAAGTAGCTCATGCCAATCGCGGTAATCAGCACAGCGAGTGACGGCGCGGCTCGTAATGGCTTATACGCCATACGCTCTATGACTACGCCCAAGGCTGTGCACACCACCATAGCCAACAGCACTCCAATGATGGGGGGCATATTCCAGCGCGAGGTTGCGAAAAAGCAGATATAAGCGCCGACCATAATGACGTCGCCGTGGGCAAAGTTGAGCATTTTCGCAATGCCGTAGACCATCGTATAGCCCAGCGCAATGATTGCGTAGACGCTTCCCAGGCTTATACCGCTAATCAGATAGGAGAGAAAGGTCATGACTGCTATCCCCTTATTTCTCTTTACGCATTCCTGAAACGGAGGGCGCGAAGTTCACATCTTTAATAACCCGTAAAATGGAATGAAGAGGACTGCCGAGTTTTCTCGACAGCCCTCTCTTTTTAAAACAGTGAAAGGGCAACGGCGGCTTAGTCCATGCCGACGTAGGCGCCACTCTGAATGACCATACCCTTGGGGGTCTTGGAAACTTCGCCGCTGGCGGCCCAGGTCATACCTGCACCGGTCAGACCGTCAAAGGTGATGGTGGGGAATGTCGCAACGAGCTTTTCGCAGATATCGGCAGCGCTCATATCCGGGGTGCAACCGGCAGCCTCAAGAGCTGCTTTGTAGGCATAGACGCAGTCATACCCATCGGCGGCGAACTGGTTGGGGGTTTCGCCATAGGCTTCCTTATACTTGCTGACGAAGCTTGCGGTGCGTGCATCGGCGGAGTCCGCGTTGAAGGGTGTTAGCAGCATGACACCTTCCGCCAGGGAAGCATCAAAGGATTCCAGCGTCAGAATGCCGTCCATGCCGTCCACACCGAAGTACTTCGGGGCATAATCCATTGCCTTCGCCTGCTGGAAGATCAAAGAAGCGGGCGTGTAGTAAATAGGCAGGAACACAAGATCAGCGCCCTTGTTCTTCGCATCAGTCAGCTGAACGGAGAAGTCCGTCTGGCTGTCCTCGGTGAATGTGGTGGTCGAAACGATGGCCAGGCCAAGCTCTTTGGCCTTGCTTTCAAACGTGCTGTAGATGCCCTTGGAATAAACGTCGTCGTTCTTATAGATGACGGCGATCTTTGTGCCAAGCTGCTTGTCGAATATGTACTGCGCGGAAGCGGAACCTTGGTTGGGATCGGCAAAGCACATCTGATACATGTTGTCCTTACCTTCGGTTACCGCAGTTGCGGAAGCGGAAGGAGTGAGAGCGAATATCCTGTCGGCAAAGGTTTCAGCGCCGGTAGCAACGCAGGGCGTGCTGGTGACGGAGCCAAGAGAGATCTGCATGCCCCAGTCCTTGAGGGTATTGTAAGCGTTGACTGCCTTCTCGGCGTCATGCTCATCATCCTCATACTTGAGTTCGAACTGAATGCCGCCCAGTGCGTTGATTTCGTCAACCGCGATCTGCGCGCCGTTCTTGGCTGCGTTGCCGTAGATCGCCGCGCCGCCGGTCAGGGGGCCGGTACCGCCGATTTTGAAGGCTGCGGCAGCAGCGGGGGCAGAAGGAGCAGTTGCGGAAGGAGCCTCGCCGTTGGAGGTTTCAGCCGGGGCCGGTGTTGGGGTGGCTGGACCGTTTGCGTTGCTGCAGCCGGCTAAGAGGCTGAGCGCGAGGACCAGAACGAGTAGCGTACAAAGTAACTTTTTCATTTCATATTCTCCTTGCATTTGCAATAATTTCATAAATGTGATTGCTCCACGTTAGCGGGAAACGACCAAGCATTTATAATTATACAGCCCGACACGTGAATGTACTTGGTTAAAGTACGCACACGTTAATGCTCTTCTAAATCTCGAACCATAGATTTAATTATTAATGATATGTTCAGTATTTTAACATCATAAACTTATAAGTACAACAAGTATATGAAAATACTAATAGAAATTTAGCAATCCGTCTGCCATGTGGCTTGCTTAAGCCTGGATTCCATGCCGGTTGTAAACTTCAACAAGCCAGGTATTGCGTTTCTATGGCATTCTCGCTCCCTTCGCGTCCATGGATTGAATATGCAAAGGTCTTGCGGACGCCATCAATTTGCATATCTGCCAACGTTGAGACGTTTCAAGCCAAACTGCTTGGTGAATGCGTGTGCGTGACATGGTCACTACTACCTTCCATTATAGTTGCTTTTATATTGAGACTTATCCGATCTGCTTTATTCAGTTTTATAAAATATTACCGCCCCAGGATACTTCTTTCGCCGATGATTGAGAACTATCAAAAGGTGCAGCGTGGCTCTTTTCCCTGCTCAATATGGTACGCATACGCAGCATACTCAGACAGATCATCTTCGGCAAGAAGCAGTGGCAGATGGCGGATAACAAGATTTGGGAGGAGCTTTATCCTCGTGCTAAGTCGCTGATCATCAACAGAAGCCTGTCCTCGCGCGTCGGGGATGTGGCTCGCCCTGGTCACCGATAAAGGGAACATCTATTCGGGCATTTCCTTTGACATTGACATAATTCAGCTTTTTGTACGCTCATTATCTATTGATTAAATATGTAATATATTATATTCAAAATGTAAATATGGATATATAATCTATTTAAAAAATAGATGGGGCATGAGACATGACAAAGAACGTATTTCGAAAGTTATCCATACTGGGTATGGTGGCGGTAGCGGCGTATGTGGTTCATGTGGTGCTAGGCGGATTCCTATGGAGCGGGTATAGCCATCTTATGCAGCCCATCAGCAACCTGACGGCGAGCGGTGCACCCGATCGCGAACTGCTTGGAACAATTCTGTGGTTTTATGCGATCCCAGCCATCCTATTTGGCCTCTTTTCCTACCTGTACATGCGTCGATTTACACCGAAGGTTTCTCAGGGGGGGATGCTGCTGTATCTTATTATGCAGATAATATCTTTCTCGTATCAGTTCTTTCCGGAAGACCTGCCCGGCGCTGTGCCTACTTTTACGGGTACAATGCATCTTGCAGTTACTTTTTTGATAATACCACTTACCATTCTAGCGCCAATTCTCATTGGCATAGGATTCCGAAAACTGAAAGGTTTTAAAGAGTTTGGCACCTATTCGATCATAACAGGAATCCTGATTTTTATCTTCGGTGGAACGACAGCTGTATTCTACGCGCAAAAGCTGCCTTACTTCGGGTTGGTGGAACGGCTCAATATCGGGACGCTACAAATATGGACGTTTTTGACTGCGCTTAAGCTCTTTTGCACCGATACGGGAAAGATGGAGAAAAGAGCCGATAAAAAAACTGTCAATGTCGCATAATTGACTAACAATTTGAATATGTGGGGAGGTGATATCAGCGCTGCTTCTCTATAATAATATTAGTTTGGGTACATGAATCTTTTAGGGGGCAAAATGTAGCCCCATGTTTACTGCAGGAAGTTGAAAATGAAGCATTGGATGTTTTTTGTCCAGCTTAAAAGCGACAAAACTCCTATGCGTAGTCGCTTCAATTATAGCGGTGCCAAAACCTCGTTGCTCTATATTTTGTTATAGATTAATTCTGCAAATTGTCCGAATTTTTTTACTTCTTTTAAGTAAAATCGCTTTAATGATTCCTTCTGTGTAAATAATGGTATTCCCATGCCCAATAACACAGGGGCAATCTGTATTATCATAGTATCTACCATATCACGATCTAATAGAGGAGCTAATATTGTATTTCCTCCAACAATCCAAATGTTTTTATCCTTTTCTATTTGTTTAACAAATTCAACAATATCACAATTTATAGGGATAAATTCCTTAACTGATAAACTTTCAGCATGTGTAAGAACATAATTTTTAGTAGTCGGATATAAAGCTCCTATATTCTCCATTAATTCAATTTCACTAAATGTCCTTTTACCCATAATAGTAATATCCATACTTTTATAGAAACTTTCATAATCAGTTTCTTCTATTGCACCAGTTTGATAAAGCCAGTCCAAGTTATGCTTTTTGTCTGCAAGGTAGCCATCTATAGTTATACAACCATAAAAAAATACACTCATTTTTTGACCCTTTCTGATACATACATATTAATCATTCAAACGACAATTCAAAGTAATACATTTGATATTTTAACCTTATTCGTAAAATGTTAATCTCACTATATACAATAAATAAACGATATACGCGGCAGCCAGCTTAAAACTCAAGATGATTGACCCAAGTACCTATTCAGACTTCGTTTATGGTCATCCAAACTTCGCATTATGTTTAACCTGAGACTCATCGAGAAACTTGACTTGTGGATTATTTAGGATATACTATTTTTCATCTTTTCCATAAAGAGGTATTCATGTGCGTATTACTATTTCTAATCGTTGTGATGAACAAGAATTTT
>JAEZIE010000104.1 GCA_023416175.1 Bacillota bacterium | reverse complement strand
CAGCGGCTGCTCCCCGCAGGGGTTGGTGCTTTCGATTTCGCCCTGCTTGGGCACGACGTTATCGCGGTTGAGCCTGTCCAAAAATACAATGCCCGGCTCGCCGTTGCGCCATGCCATATCCACGATGAGGTCAAACACCTCGCGGGCGTCGATTTCCTTTACTACCTTCCCATGGCGCGGCTCTTTCAAAGCATAGGATTCCCCGCGTTCCACCGCCTGCATAAACGCTTCCGTCAGGCCCACGCTAATGTTGAAGTTCGTAATCTGCGCGTCATCCTGCTTGCAGCGGATAAAGTCCAGAATATCCGGGTGATCCACCCGCAGTATGCCCATGTTCGCCCCGCGCCTCGTTCCGCCCTGCTTGACGGCTTCTGTCGCAGCGTTGAACACCTTCATAAAGCTGATGGGGCCGGACGCGACTCCGCCGGTGGAGCGTACCGTGGAGCCTGCAGGCCGCAGCCGGGAAAACGAAAATCCGGTGCCGCCGCCGCTTTTGTGGATGAGTGCAGCGTTCTTCACGGCGTCGAATATTTCCTCCATGGAATCGCCCACCGGCAACACAAAGCAAGCAGAAAGCTGCCCCAATGGTTTCCCTGCGTTCATCAGCGTGGGCGAGTTGGGCAAAAACTCCTGCCGGGTCATCACATCATAAAATTCACGAGCGGTTTTTTTTACATCGCCCTCATAGCGCGCGTCGGCCTCGGCAACGGCGTCGGCCACCCGGTGAAACAGTTCCTCCGGCGTTTCTATGACGGTTCCGTTTTCATCCTTGGTTAAATAGCGTTTTTTTAAAACACGCAATGCGTTTTCACTCAATTGCATGGTGTATTCCTTTCCGAAAAAAGTACATGATATTGTATAATACTCCCACACTCGATACTATATATTGTAGCAGGCGGCCCCAAAATGTCAACGCATGAAATGGGTTTTCTGCTGCCGCTCCCACAGTCAGTCAACTACAAAAGCCCATGGCGTCTCTTTGGGGCCATACTTTGTTATACCCCGCAGCGTTCCTTTTCCAAACGTACGTTGCTTTTAATTGGGGCGAACGCTTCCGTTTTTTTGTATACCGCAAATTTGCGCACACAGCAGGGATGCGATATAATGGCCGCAAGCGGCCATTATACGGCTTATTCTTATGCGCGTGCGATTTTCGCCTACGGCGAACGCACATGCGCGGATTATACCATATCCGCTTCGCTTCTATGGTATAATGAAAATTCAGTAAAACGGCGCGGCTTGACCGGCCGTTTGGAGGAAACGGATGATTGACCTAAATCACCTGAGCTTTACATATGAGTCAGCGCCCCGCCCCGCGTTAAGCGATGTTTCGCTCCACATTGAGGACGGCGAAATGATCGCAATCGTAGGCCATAACGGCTCAGGCAAAAGTACGCTAGCAAAACAATTAAACGGCTTATTGCTGCCCTCCTCCGGACAAGTCCTTGTGGACAACATGGATACCGCAAACCCGGAAAATCTTTTAGCAATCCGCCAGCGGGTGGGCATGGTGTTCCAAAACCCGGATAACCAGCTTGTAACCACCATTGTGGAAGAGGATGTGGCCTTTGGCCCCGAAAGCCTGGGCGTGGAACCCGCTGAAATCCGCCGCCGCGTGGACGAGGCGCTCCATATGGTAGGCATGATGGAATACGCAAAGCGCGCGCCGCACATGCTTTCGGGCGGACAGAAGCAGCGCATTGCCATAGCAGGGATGCTTGCGATGCACCCGAAAGTATTGGTGCTGGACGAGGCGACCGCCATGCTGGACCCGGAAGGACGGCGGGAGGTGCTTTCCATTATCAAAGCACTCAACCGGGAGCGGGGTATGACGGTTGTGATGATCACCCAGCTCATGGAGGAAGCGGCGCTATGCGGCCGCGTGGCCGTACTCAACAAAGGCCGTCTCATACTGCTCGATACCCCGCGCGCGGTGTTCCGCGAGGCGGAGACGCTGCAGCTTGCGGGCCTGGATGTGCCCGCCATGGTGAAATTAAGAAATAGCTTGGGCGAGGCGGGCGTCACGTTGCCAAATGAGCCCATCGGCATAGATGAACTCGCCGCCTCCATTGAGCAGGCGGTAAAATCGAAACGCGGCGCGTAACGCGCCTTGAATCTCGTTTATATTCAGAAAGCGAGCAGCCATGCCCATTGTATTAGAAAACGTATCTCATGTTTATATGCCAAATAGCGCCATGTCCCAGACGGCGCTCAATAAGGTCTCCTTCCAGGTAGAAGAAGGAGAGTTTTTTAGCATCATCGGCCACACCGGCTCAGGCAAGACCACGCTTTTGCAGCACATGAACGGCCTGGTGCAGCCATCCAGCGGTAAAATAACGGTGGACGGCCTGGACCTATCCGTCAAAAAGCAGCGCATTGAGGCAAGAAGCCGCGTAGGCCTTGTGTTCCAGTACCCGGAGTATCAGCTCTTTGAGGAAACGGTGTTTTTGGATATCGCGTTTGGCCCCAAGAACCTGCATGTGCCGGAAGCGGAAATCAAGGAGCGCGTGGAGGAAGCGATGCTGCTGGTGGGGTTAGCGCCCGACCTGTTCGCCGAAAAATCCCCCTTTGACCTTTCCGGCGGCGAAAAGCGCCGCGCCGCTTTGGCCGGTATCCTCGCCATGCGCCCACGTTACCTGCTGCTGGATGAACCCATGGCAGGCCTTGATCCGCGGGGCAGGCAAGGCGTGATTGACCTGTTGCAGTCGCTTCGGGAAAAGACGGGCTGTGCCGTCGTCATGGTATCCCATTCCATGGATGACGTCGCCCGCAACGCGGAAAAGATCGCCGTGTTGAATCATGGCGAGCTTGTGATGCTGGATACGCCTGAGAACGTATTCGCGGAGCCGGAGAAGCTGTTAGAACTCGGCCTTGATATCCCGCAGGTGGCGCAGCTGGCGCTCAAGCTTCGGGAACGGGGTATCGAAGCGCCCGCGGGCGCATACCGCGAGGAGGAACTCCTTACGTTCCTGCTGGAGGCGCTCAAATGACAAACATTACGTTAGGACAATATTTCCCGGGTGATTCCATTATCCACCGCCTGGATCCGCGCACCAAGATGCTCACGATGCTCTTTTATATTATCATCGTGTTTCTGGTGAAGAATCTTGCGCTTTTTGTGCTGCCCTTCGCGTTTGTGGTACTTGTGGTGCTGCTTTCGGGCGTGCCGTTTTCCTATGTGCTACGCTCGCTGAAGCCATTAAGGTTCCTGCTGATCTTCATGTTTTTGATGAACCTGTTTCTGACACCGGGGGAGACGGTGCTTTGGGAATACGCGTTCCTTCGCATCACCAAAGAAGCGCTGATTCAGGCCGTCTACATTTCATTGCGCCTTGTTCTTTTGGTGGGCGGCACGTCTCTTATGACGCTCACCACCTCGCCCATCGCTTTGACGGACGGGCTGGAGCGGCTGCTAAAACCCCTCTCCAAGTTGAAATTCCCCGCGCATGAGCTGGCCATGATGATGACCATCGCGCTCCGTTTTATCCCCACCCTGATGGAGGAGGCGGATAAAATCCGCAAAGCACAGCTTTCCCGTGGAGCAGATTTTGAAAGCGGCAACCTCGTCAACCGCGCCAAGAGTATGATCCCGATACTGGTACCGTTGTTTGTTTCCGCCTTCCGCCGCGCGGATGAACTTGCTATGGCCATGGAGTCTCGTTGCTACCACGGCGGGGAAGGCCGCACGCGCATGCATGTGCTGCACTATGAGCGCGCGGATGGTTTTGCCTTTGCCGTCACCCTGTTGATGGGCGCCGCTATCGTGCTGCTGCAGGCGCTTCCCTTATGAACGCGCGCAGACGCCGGGGCTTTTTGATTGCGGCGGGCGCGCTTTTGCTTGTTGCTGCCGTTTGGAGCCTGTCCCTTTCGGGCGGCGCTGGCGCTGCCCTGGCAAATAAGCTCAATTCCTATGGCTACGCGCTCACTGCGGACGATCTCTATCCCGCCGGGGAGTGGAAGGATGTAAGCATCAAGACGCTGCTTTCGGGCGCGGAACTTGAGGCCGCGATATCCGTCTCCCGCCAGGCGGGTTTCCCTTCGGATGTTGAAAAGACTGGCACCGTAACGCTCGTCATGGCCAATTCCGGCGAGGACGACGTGATTACGCTCTACCTCGTGAACGGCGAAATCGAGCTTGCGTTTGTGCAGGTTACGGGGTCGGATGTGGTGAAGGTGCTAGGATCGTAAATAGTTTTAAATACGTTGGAGGCTCCGCCTCCAAACCTCCGCTTAGGGCCGTTACGGCCCTAAGAACCCAAATGTATCTATAATCTTTTAATTATTGTCGGAGGCCCTCCATGCGCCGAATCCGCCTCATCATCGAATACGATGGCACGAACTACGTCGGCTGGCAGACGCAGCCGAACGGCCTTGCCATCCAGCAGGTGATCGAGAAAGAACTTCAAGGCATCACGGGGGAAGCGATCGCGCTGCACGCCTCGGGCCGGACGGACAGCGGCGTGCATGCCCTTGCGCAGGTAGCGCATTTTGATACCCAAGTCCGTATGCCCGCAGATAAATTTGCCTTCGCGCTCAACAGCGGACTGCCGCGGGACATCCGCATCCGCTATTCCGGAGAGGCAGAAGAAGACTTTCACGCACGGTTTTCCGCCAAGCGCAAGCAATACCGCTACACGCTGCAGGCGGGGGAGCACGCCCGCGCGTTTTTACGAAACACCGCATTGCACGTCCACGGCAGGTTGGATGAGGACGTACTGCACGCAATGGCGAAAGACGCGCTCGGTTCCCACGATTTTCGCGCGTTTATGGCGGCCAACACCACCATGGAACACACCGTGCGCGAAATCTACCGTTCCGAGTGGACGCGGGAAGGTGAGCTTCTCTACTACGACGTAGAAGGCAACGGCTTTCTTTATAACATGGTGCGCATACTCGTCGGCACCATGCTCGCCGCCGCTAAGGGGACTTTACTGCCCGACGCCATGCAAAACGCATTACGTTCCGGCCTCCGTCAGGATTCCGGGCCTACCGCGCCCGCGCACGGGCTGATGCTGATGCGCGTCGTCTACCCCGGGTTTGATACGGCAGAGGTTGTACGTACATAATTCTGTGCTATACTGTGTTGAAGGCGGGGAAGGCCTTCAGGAGGATTTGCAATGCCGAAGTTTGATTTTGAGATCGTCGGAAAAATCGGGTCCATGGCCCTCATCAGCAAAGAGGACAACGACATCGATTACAATATATTCAGCCGCCTGGGCAGGGAACTGCGCCCCGGTATCATCTGGGTGAGTTCCGGCGCCGTGGAGATCGGCCGCGTTGACTACATCAAACGCAGCGGGCGGGAGCTCATCGGCGATATCGAGGACGTGAAAACGGACTACGCCGCGCAGGGCCAGGCGATTTTAATGCAGGAATACCGTCGTTTTGTGCCCTCGCAGTATTCCGTACGGCAGCTTTTGGTTGAGCACACGCATTTTAACGATGAAGAGAAGCGCACCCACATCAAGCGCTTTTTGCTGCGCTGCGCGGTACAGAACGCCATCCCCATTATCAACTACAACGATCCCGTTTCCTCCGAGGAGAACCGCCGCTGGGAACTTGATTTACTGCGGGAAAAGACTGAGCATGTGGTGGAGTGCGTGGACAACGATGAAACCGCCTCCGTCATCTGTACGCTGGTGCATTCGATGTACCTTGTCATCCTCACCTCGGTGGACGGCATCTATCGCGATCCCACCGATCCTTCCACATTGGTGGAAGCCGTGGAAGGCAAAGATATTCTGGAGGTATTGGACGGCATCGAATTGTTGCAGACCTCCTGTGTGGGCGCAAGCCGCGCGGGCGCAAACGGCGCACGCGCGAAGCTGGACTTTATCAAGGAGCCTATCCGGCAGGGTACCACCGTTATCATCGCAAACGCCAAGAATAAGCTGAGCGACGTCATATCCGGCAAAGCCCGTAGGACGATATTCCGCGTGCGGTAGTACAACACAATAT
>JAEZIE010000101.1 GCA_023416175.1 Bacillota bacterium | reverse complement strand
GGAATGTTGCATTCGCTCCTGGCCCAAAGCCAGGCCAATGCGCCCTGCGCCACCGTACGGCCGCCGCTCGTTAGAACTTCTTTTACATGTTCTAGCTTTAGAAGATATTCCGTCTTGAGCCTGCCGTTTTCAAAGTACTCCGTCCAGCTATGATTAGCACCCCGCACATCGTCCGCAGAAAACCTGGTGTCCTCATTGAACTTGCCGGATAACACGCCCATTGCGAGAGGGCCGTTGTTGATGCAGGCCAGTTGATGCGTCTGGCACAAATCGGAGATCTCCGCATCATAGGAGAAAAGATTTCCCTTGCATTGAATGACCGTTCCATTCGTCTTTTCTGCAAATGTCCGCACGTATTGCGCAGCATATGTGCTCCATCCATAGGTGCGGATCTTGCCCTCCGACACAAGCCGGCCAAGCTCAAAGAACAGCGGCTCAATGTGTTCCTCCGGCATTGCGCCATTGTGGATCTGGTATAGATCCACATAATCCGTACCAAGGCGTTTGAGCGAAGCTTCCAAGGCTTTGCGGATATACTGAGGAGACGTATCCTCCCCAATCAAGTTTTTTGACGCGACATCAGCAACATAGCCGCCCTTTGTGGCGATCACAATATCCCCGCGTATGCCCTTTATTGCCTTGCCCAGCACCTCCTCGCTGTGGCCGGTGCCATATGCGTCCGCCGTATCAAAGAATGTCACTCCGAGTTCGATTGCCTTGTGTATGGCCCGGATGGATTCTTTATCGTCGACTTCTCCCCAACCGTCGGGTATGCCGAACAATTGAAACGGCCCGCCGATCGCCCAGCAGCCAAGCCCCATGGGGCTCACCTCAATCCCGCTTTTCCCTAACGTACGCTTCCCTGTCGTCACCATATTCCCCTCCTTATTCCGATTACATTTTGATTGCCTGCAGTAATCCCTCCACCGCGGCTTCCGCGTCCGCCATCAGCGCTTCTTCCTCATAGAGCCTGACAGACATGGACAGCCCGATCATCAGATAATAATAGGTCAGCGTAAGGCTGCGGGCGGGTTGGGATTTGATTTCCCCGCGCGCAAGGCCACGCCCCATTACGCGGCCAATGCCTTCTATAAAAGCTGTTTCCGTTTCCAGCGTTTTCTCTGCGATATAGTCCTTTAGAAACTCCGGCGGGTAATAAAAATAGCGATCCCAGAAGTACATCTTCGGGTTGGTTTTACAATACCGGATATACGAAAGAAACAGTTCTCTGAGGACTGTTAAAACCGAAGTGTGCTCCTCAACCGCGGTCAATCCCGCCACATAAGCCGCATACTCCGTGAGAATGCCGTTGAATACCGCTAAGAAGATGGTCTCTTTCCCGTCAAAATGGTAATACAGGGACGCTTTTCGGATGCCGACCGCTTTCGCGATATCATCCATACCCGTCCCCTCGTATCCTTTTTCCGTAAACAGTTCAAGCGCCCGGTCCAATATCTCTTGTTTTGTCATGATACCTCCAACTACCTACCGTTCGGTAGATTCATCTTATCACTGGATGACATATAATGCAATACTAATTTTGTATTTTTTTGGATTGTAAAAAGCGCCCCGATCGGAGCGCTTTCATTCTGTTCCCACAATTAGGATTGGTTACTTTTTGACAATTGGCAGCCAGACCTCGCATCGATAGTCTTGTGCCTGCTGATCGCCTTCCAAATAGACTTCTATATCTGGCGCGTTTGCATATTCGTAGCCGGAGCTGGGCAGCCATTCGCTGACAATCCTCTTTTGAAGGGTCTGTATGGCTGTGGGCATGGGACCGATACACTCAAATATCGCCCAAGTGCATTCGGGCACCACATAGTCTACAAACCCTTCCGGCGTCTCACTTTGTGTGGCGACCGCGATGTAATAGTCAAAGTCCTTCCCATTCATGCAGGTACTTACGCCAAGAATACCATAGGGCTCCCGGTTCATCAGCCCGCAAAGCTTGGGGATCGCCCCGCTTTGTGCCGTTGTCTGCCAGAACAACGGTACGTTCGCAAAGCTGTCTTCAATGCTCATTGCAAAATGTTGCCTGACGCCTACGACTTTAAATGCATCCTTCTTCTCAATCCGATAATTCATCTCAGCTTCTCCTTTGATCGTAATTTTGAAGCTGATGGGTGGATAGGCTTTCAATTTGACGCCTTCTGCCCGCGCGGCGGACGGCGCAATGCCGTGTACGCTCTGAAACGCGCGGTTGAACGCGGTAGGAGATTCATATCCGTATTTCAGCGCAATATCGATGATCTTCTCGCTGCCATTCTGCAAATCAAATGCTGCGCGGGTCATCTTGCGCCGCCTGATATACTCGGAAAGCGGTAGATCCGCAATATAGGAAAACATCCGCTGAAAATGAAACGGACTGCAGCAGGCAATCTGCGCCACTCGCTCCAGATCAATGCCATCCTCCATATGTGCCTCCATATAGGCGACCGCTTTGTTTAGACAATCAAGCCATTCCATGCCATCACCTCCTGACGAACAAAGTATACCGGCAGATTTATACAATTGCCTCTCATTTCCTGCACGGATTTGAGAGGTATGGAACATGAGCGATTTTATTATATCACAGCATCCTGCTTATCAAAGGCAAAACAGACTGTTTTTTAGCCATTCGTCTAGACGGCCTATTTCCATTGCCTCAACATTTTTATAGATTGGATTGTGCGATATTTATAATAATCGCCTTGTTTTTGTGTTACACTTCTTGAAAGGATATGTAATTTTATGGGGATGCAGCGATGAACGAACAGGAACTCTTTATAAAGATAGATCGACTGATGCAGCTTTATCATGCCGGGTTTTTAGGTGGCGAGAAAATGCCAGAGGATGAAAATCCGGGCTTGGGCAGGGCCTCTTACGGCAATTATGTGTACTTTACTTTACCCATGGCCCTGAATTACCAACGAAATTCATACAAACTTTGGGAAAGCGCTCACCGGACTTTTTGTGATCCGGCAACGCAAGACGTATTTTTACCCTCCTCAGTTTGCGGCATGTCCTTTGAAGCGTTAAAGAACAAGCTTGCCCGGTATCAGCTGGCGTTGCAGCCCAACAAGCAGCCCGAAATCTGGAAAAGGCTTAGTATGACGTTCTGCCGTGAATTTGACGGAGATATCCGGGAATTATTCATCCGACAATACTATTCCGTCAAAAACATCAAAGCATATATTCTAAACAACAAGCAT
>JAEZIE010000098.1 GCA_023416175.1 Bacillota bacterium | reverse complement strand
ACCCGGAGCGCACCATTTCTTCCATCAAGCGTGAAATGGGCACTTCCCACAAGGTACAGGTGGATGGTAAGGATTATACACCGCAGGAAATTTCCGCAATGATTTTGCGCAAGCTTAAGCAGGACGCAGAAGCATACCTGGGTGAGACCGTAACCCAGGCGGTTATTACCGTTCCCGCGTATTTCAGCGATAGTCAGCGCCAGGCCACAAAGGATGCGGGCCGCATCGCAGGCCTTGAAGTGCTGCGCATCATCAACGAACCCACGGCGGCTTCCCTTGCCTACGGCATGGATAAGGAAGTCAATCAAAAAATACTCGTTTACGATCTGGGCGGCGGTACGTTCGACGTTTCCATACTGGAGATCGGCGACGGCGTGTTTGAAGTACTCGCCACCAACGGCGATAACCGTCTGGGCGGCGATGACTTTGACCAGCGCGTGATGGATCATATCGCGACCGAATACAGGAAGGAAACAGGCATCGATTTAAGGAATGACCGCAAGGCAGTTCAGCGTTTGAAGGAAGCGGCAGAAAAAGCAAAAGTCGAGCTTTCCGGCATGGTATCAACGGATATTAATCTGCCGTTCATCACCATGGACGCTTCCGGCCCCAGGCATTTAGAGATGACGCTGACCCGTGCAAAGTTCCAGGAGCTCATTTCCGACTATGTGGATAAGACCAAGGACTGCATGTTCAAGGCTCTGCGGGATGCGAACCTAAGCGCCGATAAGATCGATAAGGTCATTCTCGTGGGCGGCTCCAGCCGCATTCCCATGGTACAGGAAATGGTCAAGACCGTAACCGGCAAAGAGCCCTTCAAGGGTATTAACCCGGACGAGTGCGTCGCCATCGGCGCTGCCATCCAGGCGGGTGTATTGGGCGGCGAGGTCAAGGACATTTTGCTGCTTGACGTTACGCCGTTGTCTCTTGGTATTGAAACCGTGGGCGGCGTGTTCACAAGGCTCATTGACCGCAACACTACCATCCCCACCAAAAAGAGCCAGATATTCTCCACTGCTGCCGACGGCCAGACCTCCGTTGAAGTGCATGTATTGCAGGGCGAGCGTGAAATGGCGCAGTACAATAAGACTTTGGGCCGCTTCCAGCTTGCGGGCATTGCCCCCGCGCCCCGCGGCGTACCGCAGATCGAGGTCACGTTTGATATTGACGCCAACGGCATCGTGCATGTCAGCGCGAAGGACCTTGGCACCGGCCACGAACAGAAGGTGACGATCACCGCTTCCACCAACCTCAACGAGGATGAGATCAAGCGCGCCGTCAACGAAGCTGAGCGGTTCGCGGGCGAGGACAAGAAGCGCAAGGAAGAGGTAGAAACCCGCAACCATGCAGACCAGCTTGTCTACACCACCGAGAAAACGCTCAAGGAGCTAAATGACAAGGTATCTTCCGACGATAAGAGCAAGATCGAGGCCGCGCTTTCCGATTTGAGGAAGACGCTCGAAGGTACGGACAGCGCCATGATCAAGACCGCTTCCGAAAAGCTGACCGAAGTGTCCTACGAGATATTCGGTAAGATCTATCAGCAGGCACAACAGGCAAACCCCGGCCAGGCGGCGGGCGGCAATGCTCCGCATGACGATACCGTTGTAGACGCCGATTACGAAGTTGTGGACGACGATAAGAAGTAAGCATAGTATACTAGCGGTTGGGGCGGGTCAAAAGCCCGCTCCTTTTCATGAGAATTATTTACTACATGCGCTACGGCTCCGCTTTTGTTATAATGGGCCTTGACGAAGCTTGGGGGAGAGGGATGTCCTTTGGCAAATAAACGCGATTATTATGAAGTATTAGGTGTTGAGAAAAACGCCTCCGAAAGCGATATCAAAAGCGCATTCAGAAAGCAGGCCAAGTCCTGCCATCCGGATTTGCATCCGGGAGATAAGGATGCGGAGGCGAGGTTTAAAGAATTGAACGAGGCCGCAGAGGTATTGAGCGATGCAAAAAAGCGCGCGCAGTACGATCAGTTCGGCCACGCAGCGTTCGACCCGACAGCGGGAGGAGGCGGCGGGTATTCCGGCGGCAACCCGTTCTCCGGCTTCGGCGGCTTTTCCGATATATTTGAAACGATGTTCGGCGGCGGATTTTCGGGCAGGGATACCACCGGCCCCGTTGCGGGAAACAACCTCAAATATACGCTTACCATCGCGTTCGAGGACGCGGCCTTTGGTGCAAAACGTGAAATACTTGTACCGCGCGAGCAAAACTGCGGCTCCTGCAGTGGTACGGGCGCAAAGCCCGGCACCAAGCCGGAGCGCTGTACCACCTGCGGCGGCTCGGGACAGGTGCGTGTACAGCAAAACACCATGCTCGGTTCCTTTACTACCGTGCGCCCCTGCTCGGCTTGCGGCGGCACTGGTCAGATCATTAAAGAGCCGTGCCTTGATTGCCACGGCCATGGCCGGGTGAAAAAAACCAGCCGTGTTGTGGTCAATATTCCCGCCGGCATTGACGATGGCCAGACACTGAGCCTTTCGGGCGAAGGGGAATCCGGATACCGCGGCGGTCCCAGCGGCGACCTGTACGTGCTCATCCGTGTCAAGCCGCACAAGCTTTTCCGCAGAAACGGTTCGGACCTGTTTTTGGATCTGAAGATTTCGTATATCACGGCGGCTCTTGGCGGGGAAATTACGGTACCCACGCTCACAGGAAGCGTCAAATACTCTGTGCCGGAGGGCACGCAGCCGGGCACGACGTTCCGCATGCGGGAGCAGGGGATCCAGCGCCTTAGGAGTAAGGAAAAGGGCGATCTGATGGTCAAGGTAGAAATCGAAGTGCCCAAGCGCCTTACCGACGAACAGAAGCATCTGCTACGCGCATTTGGTGAAACAATTGGAGAAAATCCGGTGCAAACAGAGCCGCATAAGTCCAGCACCAAGAAGAGCATATTCGACAAGGTAAAGGGCGCGCTCAATAACGAATAATCCATATAGCTTTAGCCGCCGTGCAGTTGATTGTGCGGCGGCTCAGAGCATCATAAAGGTTACCGGCTTGCGTTGTCATCTAGTAAGCCGGTTTTGTTTTGTTTCTAAACCCAATATGAGGTATAATCGTTGTTAGTTTCTCGTTGGATACCGGGTTGAAAGCTTTCAAAGAACGGCTATCATTACAGGAGGGTGAGTATGGACAATTTTACGAAAGAAGATTTAGAAGAAGCCCTTCGTTCTATAGCTTCAACGATTAACAAATGTGAGAAAGTGCAGCCCAAATTGAAACAAGGTACCTCTCAGTACACGCTGCTTGAACGCAGGATCAAAGCGCTCTATATCGCATCAGCGTTGATAAAAAGAGAACTAGGTCTGTAAGCAAATGATGCATTCGCCAGTCAAAGTACCTTAGTTCTTCTCAAGGCGCCAAATTACATAATCGCAGTACTCATTAAGACTAATGAGCAACAGATGAGCGTGTATCCTGCATATTAATGAATGGACGAAAATGGGAACAAAATGTTACCATACAAGAAAAGGATTGCAGGGAAGGAAACGATATGAAAAAAACTCTGTTGGTATTGATGCTGTTAGTGCTGCTGTTGCTTACCGCCTGTGGCAAGGATGCAGCGGCTCTGGGAGCTACCCCCACACCCGCGCCTGCTGCTGTTGGTCAAAAGACGGGGGAACCTTCTCTTCCGGGAAATGGTGGGCAAAATACGGCTCCGCCCTCTGAAACGGCTCCGCCGGCAGCAACAGAGGCACCTCGTAAAAGCGCACTATATGATCCGAGCATATATGTAATCGAAGCATCCGGAACCTGGCAGCAGGAATTAGAGACGGGATATTACGCAAATTACGAGTGTGAGATTTATCTTGACAAGGTGGATTCCAACAACAATCGCGTTGTCGCAGGCAGTTATACCGGTTTTTGCTGGATAAATATGACACTGGATACCACAGAGTTTATTAAGGATATGTTAAAAGATGTCCCCATGGAACTGACATTTGACGGCGGTGGGGAAGCAATCTGCGACAATCTGGGCATTTACTTGAGCGCAGAAGACGATAAGGCGTGGGTGGATTACTCCATATTGGATGACGAAGGCAAGCCATTACCGCTTACGCAGGATACGCCGGTGGCAAAGGGCAGCTTTGTCGCGGCCGGGAAGGACGCATATATTGAGGCAAAGGGAAATGGTACTGGCGGTCAAGACATAAAGATAGACTATTCCAAAAGCGGCGGTGCGGGGAATGTAGACGTCAACTTTGTTATACATGTTGAACCGGATTCCATGGAGCAAGGCGCCGTGCGCAATGTAAAAATCCATCTTTTTGGTGAAGGCTTTTCGACTGTGCTGGATGGCACGCTCAAGCGGCTTTCCGGATACCCTGAGGATGTTGCAAAATACGCGAGTGATGCGCCAGGTCAGCAGGCGCTCAACAAGCATTTGGGCGAGTAAAAGAATACGAAAACATTATACGATGATATGAAAGGGCTTGAACTCTCGCAGTTCAAGCCTTTTCTCTGCTACATTGGCCCCGACGCAAAGCGATTGAATTTCAATAGGCTAACAGGTATAATGTAAAACATCTGGCTATGCTCTTTACATGAAGTCTACGTATAGATCGGGCTGCCTGAATGCAGAAGGATGATGCGCAATGGAAATAAAGCTACTTGAGAAAAAAGCAGCCAGCATTGAGCAGGAAGGCAGCCGGGCCGCCAATCTCAAAGCGTTTCGAAAAAGCAGCTTCCCTTATTTTTGGGTCTGGATGTTTTATTATGCCTGGGTGGTAGCGTTTTCCACATGGTGGACAGCTACGCCCGCTACGGAGAGCGTGTTCGGGGAACAGATCCGCAGCATGATGCATATCATCAATCTGCTGTCTTCCGCAGTCTGCGTATTTCTTATCCAAAAAGAAAAAGCGGTAACTACTGGGCGAATCGGCGCGGCCCTGCTTGCTGTGGGCATGCTTACGCTCCTCATCATAAAAGAGCCGACCATACAGCTTGGCTGCGCCATATTGATTGCCGTGTGCTTGGGCGTCGTGAACATCAGTATTCTATCATCCTATATATTCATCCTCAACAATACCGAAAAGCTGTACGCCATGCTCGGAAGCAATGTTCTGATCTGCGGCATAGGCCTGCTGATGGAAAGCCCCTTCTTTCAGACTCTTTCCCAAACGCAGGGGCTGATCGTATCTTTTTCGATATTGGTGACGGGGCTATTCGGCATCTTGTTCTTCCGCCAGCGAGACATTACAGAGAGGGCGGAGGAAAACGCGGCGGGTGCCGCCGTATTCCACCCCAAGCTCTATCTTACGATATTTATCAGCTGCGTGTTTGCCATACTCTTCAAGGGCGTGGGTAAGGGGATGTTCAACCTTGCCATGCAGGTTACGCCTTATATGATATCCTCGTGGTACCATGTCGGCGGTCTGCTGGGCGTGGGTTTATATCTGCTGATATTTGCCAAAGTAAAAAAGAGTATGCATGTAGTGGTCAATCTTTCATTCTGCATGCTTTCGGTGGGACTTTTGTGCACCGCGCTTGCGGAACAAAAGCCGTTCTTTCAGATCATATTTGCGCTGTTGCTTGGTGCGGGCAACAGCATGGGCGTCATCACCATGTATTACATGCTGGGCATCATCGGAAAGAAATTCTATTCCCTTAAGTATATCCAACGTACCATCGTGTTTGTAGGAATCTGCGGCGGGGTTGCGGGGGTGATCGCCGGGAACCTGATTGTAAGCATGCGGGAAGTGACAATCGCGGCCTCGGTCATCGTTTCCACCGTCATGATGCTGCTCGTCACGTTTTATCCGCTGATGCTCAACGATCATTTTAAAAGCTGGACGCAGGACGCGGAAAAATCCGAGATTGACAACGAGCAGATGTTCCTCTTTAAGAAATACAAACTGAGCAAGCGGGAAACCGATGTGTGCAAGCTGCTGCTTCAAGGCTATACGATGCGGCAGATTTCAGGCATTTTATCCCTGGCGTATCCGACTGTTAATACTTATTGTACTTCCATGTACCGGAAGCTTAGCATCAACAGCCGAACGGAACTGATGGTGATGTTTAAGGATTATATGAACTAAACCACATCAACGAAAAAAGCGGCTTGCGCCGCTTTCTAACTAAGACAATCGGTTTTTAAAATCCTCATACCCAAACCGGCGGACGGTCTCAAATGAGCCGTCCTGTTTTTTTAGGACAATATCCGGCAGACGCATGCCGTTAAACGTATTGTTCTTCACCATGGAGTAGATCGCCATATCGCAGAATACCAGTTTATCGCCCGGCTTCAATGGTGCGTCAAACGAGTAGTCGCCGATGACGTCGCCAGCAAGACAGGTCGGCCCACCCAAGCGGAATGTGTATGCCTTTTCATTTGGCTTGCCCGCGTCTATGATATTGGGGCGATAGGGCATTTCAATGACATCCGGCATGTGGCAGGATGCTGAGGTATCGAGTATGGCGATGTCCATGCCGTTATAGAGCGTATCGAGCACCGTGGAGACAAGGAAACCGGCGTTCAATGCAATCGCTTCGCCCGGCTCCAGGTAAACTTCCACCCCATAGGTCTCCCGCAGGCGGACGATTGTGTTGATAAGCAGCTCTACGTCATAGTCTTCCCGCGTGATGTGGTGCCCACCGCCCAGGTTGAGCCATTTCATTCCGTGGAGATATTGCCCAAAATCCCGCTCAAATGCAGCAAGCGTGGTCACAAGTGCATCCACGTTCTGCTCGCACAGCGTATGGAAGTGGAGGCCGTCTATTCCATTGAGCGCCTCCGGCTGGAACTGCTCCTTTGTGATACCCAAGCGTGAACAGGGCGCGCAGGGATCGTAAATCTCATGTCCTTCCTGCGTGGAGCAAGCGGGATTGACGCGCAGGCCGCAGGATTTTTTTGCGGCCAACGCGCGGTCTTTGTATTTTTCCCACTGCGCAAAGCTATTGAATATCACATGATCTGAAACTTTGAGTATTTCCGGAAACTCATCCTCTCGGTAGGCGGGGGAGTAGACGTGTACCTCGCCCGGAAAATGATCATGTCCTAGCTTCGCTTCAAATAACCCGCTCGCCGCCGTACCGCACAGGTATTGAGAGAGCAGCGGGTATACGCGGAACATGGAGAACGCTTTTTGTGCGAGCAATATTTTCGCGCCGCTTCGTTGCTGCACGTTCGCTAGAATGGTTAGGTTTTTCAGTAAGAGCGTCTCGTCCACCACATAGCAGGGGGTGGGGAGCGCATCAAATTCTGATCGCATTACGGTACCAGTATGGGGTTAAAGTCCTCTTCCCAGGGGAGGCCCCACTTGTTCAATGCCTCCATGAAGGGGTCGGGATCAAACTCTTCCACATTAAAAACGCCCGGCTTCTGCCAGATCCCGTTCATCACCAGCATTGTACCGATCATCGCGGGTACGCCGGTGGTGTAGCTGATGGCTTGGCTGCCCACTTCACGATAGCATTCCTGATGGTCGCAAATGTTGTAAAGATAGTAGGTCTTCTCTTTGCCGTCCTTCACGCCCTTAAAGATACAGCCGATGTTGGTTTTACCGACCGTACGGGGCCCCAGGGAGGCGGGGTCGGGCAGCACAGCCTTCAAGAACTGCAAAGGTACGATCTCCACGCCATTGTATACGACGGGCTCAATGCTGGTCATACCCACGTTTTCCAGGCACTTCAAATGTGTCAGGTAGCTCTGCCCAAACGTCATAAAGAAGCGGATGCGCCGGATGCCGGGAATATTGAGGGCGAGGCTCTCCAGCTCC
>JAEZIE010000042.1 GCA_023416175.1 Bacillota bacterium | reverse complement strand
CATGCTGGTATCCGTTTTCTTCTTTTCACTTTGCGCCTTTGCCATATTCGTTTCCTTTTATGTTCTAGGGCTTGACCTTCGTAACAAGCTAAACCAATTGTATTTTGGTTTGGGATACTGCTTTATTTTTTGGGCGTTCGGCTGCTCCATCGCAAACTCCACACAGGAACTGCCTGCCGTCACGATGTGGCTGCGGCTTTCGGGAGTAGCATGGAGCTTTTGTTACAGTGTTCTTTTGCATTTTGTGCTGCAATTTACCCAATCTCCCGCATTAAAAAAATGGTGGGTCTTTTTACTTGTATACGCGCCGGCAGGAGCAAGCGCGGTTCTCTTTTTCGTGAAACTCTTGTTTTCCCCGTTGGCATATGAGCTTGTGCTTACGGCGCTTGGCTGGGTGATGACCGGAAGCGTGAAGGCGATTTCTCTTGTACTCCTGCTCTCTAGTTTGCTTCAGGCCGCGCTCTGTCTGATCCTGCTTCGCCGCTACGCCAAAAAGCAGACGGAAGAAGCGGCGTTAAATTCTACCCGTGTAATCACGCAGTCCCTGATCATATTACTTGTGGGCACCGCCCTCTATCTGTTGGTGACCATCGTCTTATCCATCCGGACTCCACAACTGATGCCCCTTCTTATGATCTTCCCGCTTGGATCGATTTTTTACTGCGTTCAGCGGTATGGGCTGATGGACAATCGGAGGCCGGAAGAAAAGCGCCTGATTCTTGACGAAAAAATGCATACCAGGCTGCTTGATTATTTGTGCCTGATGTACCTGGTGGCGGGCTTTCTGAATTTTGTTATTACGTATTTCATTTACCATGCTTCAACCGTTTCCGAGGTGCTGCCCTTTTCCCTGCTGATGCTGTTGTTCGGACTTGGGATCTGGATCTCCTCCCGCCTGCGCCTGGCAAACGATATTAAGGAATACATTGCGCTCGCGGTGATCTGTGTTTCCATTCCCGTCATTACCCTCCATTTTGCCGATACCGGCGCCATCACAATCTGGCCGTTCCCATTTGTGTTCATGTTTGTCGCAATGCTGTATGAGAAGAAGGACGCTTTGGTATATGTGACGTTCTCGGCCCTGCTTTCGCAGATTGCGCTTTTTTCCTTCACGCCTGTCCCGCCTCTAGGAGTTAAGCCCGACGACTATCTGATCCGCATGCTTATTTTTCTGATTGGCTTTCTGATTGCGGTTTTCATCAACAAGGTGTACGTATCCCGGCTAAAACAGAGCAGGGCCCAGATACAGCTGCAAAAACTTTTTTTTGAACTTTCTTCCGAGTTGGTTTCTTCGAGCCTTTATAATATTCGTGAAAAAATTGAACATACGCTTTCCCGCCTTGGCATGTTCTTTGGGGTGGAGCAAGCCTACATGCTGCTGACGTTGGGCGGTGGTTCTATGATTAATTCCGTCGTCCAGTGGCACAAGGAAGGCATCCCTTCAGTGGAGCCAAAATATCTGGGCATGGACGTGGATGAGGCAAAAGAGATCCACAGTCTAATGGAACAGGCGCATGCTGCTGCGATGTTTCCGGTCGGTGTGAACCAGACTTCCTTTGGCATTTTGGCGATGCCCTGTCCAGACAAAAGCATTTGTTCCGAAGAAAATCGGGCCGCCATGCGCATCATTGCTAATATGCTGGGAGACGCGCTCTCTAAAGCCGAATCCGAGCGCGCCATTAATGAAATGGCTTATTACGACCATTTAACCAACCTTCCGAACCGCCTTTCCTTTAACAGCCGCGTCGAACAGGCCATCCAAACGGTATCGCGCCGGGGCCGCCGGTTCGCGGTATTGTTTCTGGACCTTGATTCGTTTAAAAATGTCAACGACACCATGGGCCATGAAAGCGGCGATCTGCTGTTGAAACTGATATCCAAACAACTCATTTCCTCACTTAGGCCCAAGGATACCGTTTCCCGTTTTGGCGGGGACGAATTTCTTGTACTGATCAACGATTTAGCCGCCCTGAGCGACATTCCGTTGATTGTCGACCGCATTATGAACCTGTTCCGCGCACCGTTCTGCCTGGACGGCCAGGAATTAAACATTACCGCCAGCGCAGGCATTTCCGTCTATCCGATTGATGGCACCACAGCGGACGCGTTGGTGAAAAACGCGGACATTGCCATGTACCAGGCCAAGGCAAAGGGAAAGAACCAGTATGTGATCTGCTCCCCTTCGCTCAAACAGGAGGTCACCGACCGACTCAATTTGACCAACAACCTATATCGCGCATTGGATCGGCAGGAACTGATGCTGCACTACCAACCGCAGATTGATGTAAAATGCGGCGCGATTATAGGACTTGAGGCGCTGTTGAGGTGGAAGCATCCTGAGCTTGGTATGGTCCCGCCATATAGCTTTATACCGCTTGCGGAGCAAACGGGCCTCATCAACCCCATAGGCGAGTGGGTGCTACACACCGCGTGCGCGCAAAGTGTGCACTGGCAGGAGAAGGGCCTGCCCGCCGTACGCATGGCGGTAAACATTTCCGCCATTCAATTCAGCAACCCTAACTTTGCCCAGCAGGTGGCGCGCGTGCTGCAGCAAACCGGCCTGAACCCCGCCTGCCTGGAATTGGAACTGACCGAAAGCGCCGCGCTTCAGAACGTGGAGCACACCATGCAAACGCTTTCAGGCCTCAAAGGCCTGGGCGTATCCATTTCCATCGATGATTTTGGAACGGAGTATTCCTCTTTGAGCCGGTTAAAGCTGCTACCCATCGACCGAATCAAAATGGATATGCAGTTTGTTCACAGCATCGGCGGCACCAGTAAAGACCAGGCCGTGACCAAAATCATCATCAGTCTGGCCAAAAACCTTGGGCTCAAGGTCATTGCGGAGGGTGTGGAGACCAAGCAGCAGCTGGATTTTCTGGCCCAGCGCATGTGTGACGAAGTGCAAGGCTATTACTACTTCCACCCAATGCCGGCGGAAGAAGTGGAAGATGTGCTCCGGGAACGCGGCTCTATAGAACCCACGCCAGATTATTCCGGCCTCTAAGCCGGCGCTCGATTCATGCCTATTGAAGGCGGCCTAAAAAGACCGCTTTTTCGTTTTGGCCAACCTATAAATATGTTATACTTAACGATGGATGATGGCGTCAAGCATCACGCCGATTGCTGAGGAGGAAGCTTATGTTTGATATTGTTGTTGCAGGCGAGTACCTGATTGATTTTACACCATCCGGGCGCGGCTCCATGGGCAACCCAGCTTACGAAATGAATCCCGGCGGCGGCCCGCCCAACTGCGCGGCGGCTGTTGTAGCCCTGGGCGGCAAGGCAGCGGTGATCGGCGCGGTGGGAGACGACCTCTTTGGCCGGTTTTTGAAGCAAATGCTCACCACCTGCAACATTGAACCCCGTGGCGTGCAGACCGTGCCCGTTATCCATACCACGCTTGCATTTGTGAGTCTGCAGGACAATGGCGAGCGCGAGTTCGCATTCCTGCGCGACCCCGGCGCGGATACAGAACTCAAAGAGGAATTGCTGGACTATTCTTTGGTTGCACAATGCCGCAACCTGCACTTCAGTTCCCTTACTTTAAAGCGTGATCCCGCACGGGCCGCCACGCTTTCTGCTGTACGTTACGCCAAGGAACGCGGGATCCAGATTTCCTATGATCCCAATTATCGCGCAATGCTGTGGGACAGTAAGGAACACGCGATACAGGAACTCTACGGCGCGCTTCCGCTTGCTGATGTCGTAAAACTGTCCGAAGAAGAGATGGCCATGCTGTTAAACGTAAGTGTTGACAATCCTGAGGCGGGAACCCAAAAGCTTTTAGACATGGGCATCAAGACCTGCTACATCACCTATGGCGCAAA
>JAEZIE010000274.1 GCA_023416175.1 Bacillota bacterium | reverse complement strand
CCAGCAAAATGCTGTCAATGTTTCTCTCGCCCAACACCCGCATTAGACAGTTTAAATCAATATGACCGTCTTTTTCCGGAAGTACGGCAACATCACAACCCGCCTCCAGATAAGGTCTATGTTTTTCGGGATCTGCCACCGCTGTGGCAAGGAGCGTGCCGGCGAGATTGGTGGACTTGATAAGCCTTGCCTGCAAGGGTGTTCGCAGGTTGGTATCGCAAATAATGCGCAGAGGATTTCTGCTGTCTTCTATCCGGCAGGTCAACAGAGGATTATCTGCGAGGACGGTTCCTATCCCCGCCATGATAGCAGAGTAGCGATGCCTGTCTTCATGAACACGCCGCCTCGCCGCTTCCCCGGTAATCCACTTGGACTTCCCGGTCTGGGTAGCAATTTTCCCATCCAATGTCATAGCATACTTCATGACCACATAGGGCGTTCCGGTTTGGATATAGTGAAAAAAACTTTTGTTGAGCGCATCGCACTCTTCTTTTTACAGGTGTTCGGTTACTTCGATTCCTTGGGAGCGGAGAAATTTAACACCTTTTCCAGCAACCAGAGGATTTGGGTCGGAAGAACCGATTACCACACGGCGTATACCGCTCTCAATAATTGCTTCGGTGCAGGGCGGCGTTTTACCGTAGTGGCAGCACGGCTCAAGGGTCACATAAAGTGTTGCGCCTTTGGGGGAAGTTTCGCAGCTTGCTATAGCATTTCGTTCGGCATGAAGCGCTCCGTATTTTTGATGATAACCCTGCCCGATGATCTTGTTATCCTTTACAATCACAGCTCCTACCATGGGATTGGGATTTACCCATCCGGAGCCTTTTCGGGCAAGCTCGACAGCAAGTTGCATAATTTCTATGTCTGTCATGTAAAACCTCCGAAAGAATAAATACCCTGAACAAAATCGTTCAGGGTATATGCATCATAGACAGATTGCGTGTTAATGAAATAAAAAGCTCTGGAATAAAACTATTCCAGAGCGAATTTTCATACACAGAAACACTGTATATTAATCTTCTTTCATCCAGACTTTACTGTCGGCTTCGGAGTTTCACCGAATCATACCTTGCGGCTCGTGGGCTGTACCACCGGTAGGGAATTTCACCCTGCCCTGAAGATATTATTCAATTATTTACATAATATTACCCAGTTTATGATTTGTCAACTAAATCGTCGAGTGAAAATACTTAGCTGCGGTTCAGCGGGAAAGGCCGCGCAGGGAAAATTCCTCCGGGATACAACAAACCGTATTACCTTTATTCATGAAGCGAGCAACAATCCGTTTGAAGAGAAAATAAGGGGCAATGTACTGCTCCGCCCTTCAAAGCCCTTCAGAATTCTCAATCAAAAGCAATACCCGCCTTAACAGGCGGGTATTGCTTTTGGCGGAGAAGGAGGGATTTGAACCCTCGCGCCAGTTACCCCAGCCTACTCCCTTAGCAGGGGAGCCCCTTGAGCCACTTGGGTACTTCTCCAGGCCTATTTGGTTGAGACGTTGGCGGAGAGAGAGGGATTCGAACCCCCGGTGCCTTGCGGCATCACTGGTTTTCAAGACCAGCTCCATAAACCACTCGGACATCTCTCCCTGACAGGAACGCTACTGATTATAGCAAAACAACCGCACGCTGTCAAGTGAAGGAAAGCGATGTGCTGCGGCGGAATTTCACCGCAAATACGCGGGATATCATGAAAGTAAGCGAACGAATTCAAGGTATAAATCATAGAATGTTTACGACATTACCAGGGGTATTTCATTGACTTGCCCCGTACGTTGTGCTATACTTTCCCCCAATCGCATATTGCGTAGTAATAATACGCGATTGCAACCATATGAGGAGGACCATTACATGAAGCAGTACAATGTCGCGGTCGTCGGCGCGACCGGCATGGTCGGCCGCAAATTCCTGCAAGTGCTGGAAGAGCGCAAACTACCCGTAGCGAACTATTATCTGTTCGCTTCGAAACGCAGCGCCGGCACTACTTTGCCCTTTATGGGGAAAGTCTATACTGTGCGGGAACTGACTGAGACTTGCTTCGATGGGCTTGATATAGACATCGCGCTCTTTTCGGCAGGCGGCAGCACGTCCGAACAGTTTGCTCCTGTCGCCGCGCGCGCGGGTGCGGTCGTAATCGATAACTCCAGCGCCTGGCGCATGGACCCCGATGTCCCCTTGGTGGTGCCGGAAGTGAACCCCGAGCACATCCCCTTGTACAAAAATAAGGGGATCATCGCCAACCCCAACTGTTCCACCATCCAGGCGATGGTGGCCCTAAAGCCGCTGCATGAAGCATACGGCCTCAAGCGGGTTGTGTATTCTACCTACCAGGCCGTATCCGGCGCAGGCCAGCAGGGGTATTCGGATTTGGAAGAGGGCATCAAGGGCAATCCGCCCAAGAAGTTCCCGCATCCCATTGCTGGCAACTGCCTGCCCCATATCGACTCGTTCCTGGATACCGGGTATACCAAGGAAGAGCAGAAGATGATCAACGAAAGCCAGAAGATACTCTCTCTGCCCGAGCTCCGGGTCACCGCCACCACCGTGCGCGTACCCGTGTTCCACGGCCACAGCGAAAGCATCAACGTGGAATTCGAACGCCCCTTTGAGCTAAATGAGCTCGTAGAGGTGCTGCGGAATGCGCCCGGCCTTGTGGTACAGGATGATCCGAAGAATTACATCTACCCCATGCCCCTTGAAACCGCGGATACCGATCCGGTTTATGTAGGCCGTATCCGCCGCGATTTTAGCGTAGAGAGCGGCATCAACTTCTGGTGCGTGGCGGATAACATCCGCAAGGGTGCGGCCACCAACGCCGTACAGATCGCACAGGAGCTTATCCGCCAGTGGGAGAACGTATAAGTTGCTTTAATTTGCGGCGCAGAAGAATCCCTTCTGCGCCGTTTTGCAAGTACCGATCAATACAAAAAGGAGGAGACACCCATGGCTATCTTTGAAGGCTCCGGCGTTGCCATCATTACCCCGTTCACCACAGACGGAATTGATTTTGGTGCATTTGAGAAACTGATTGAGCGTCAGATAAAGGGCAAAACGGATGCAATCATCGTTTGTGGAACCACGGGCGAAGCATCCACCATGTGCGCGGAGGAAAAGCGCGCTGCGATCGAGTTTTGCGTCAAGCAGGTCAACGGCCGTGTTCCCGTTATCGCGGGTACCGGCGGCAACAATACCGCGAACGTCATACGAGACAGCAAAATGGCGGAAGAAGTGGGCGCAAACGCCCTTTTAATCGTCACGCCGTATTATAACAAAACCACGCAGGCGGGGCTTATCGCTCATTATGCCGCGATTGCGGAGGCCGTTTCCCTTCCCATCATTGTTTATAACGTGCCCGGCCGTACGGGCTTAAATCTGCTGCCCGCTACCATGCAAAAGTTGATGGCGCACAAAAATATTGTGGGTATCAAGGAAGCCAGCGGCAATATTGAGCAGATCGTCAACCTCGCTGCGCTATGTCCTGATTTGGACATTTACTCCGGCAATGACGATCATGTGCTGCCGCTACTCGCTTTGGGCGGAAAAGGCGTCATTTCTACCATTGCAAACGTAATACCCGAAGACATGCACGAGCTATGCGCGTCGTTTTTCCGCGGAGATATCGCAACCGCCCGGACGCTGCAGTTCAAAGTGCTGCCCGTTTGGAAAGCGGCGTTCTGTGAGGTCAACCCCATCCCCATCAAGACCATGTGCGCCATGCTGGGCTGGTGCGAAGGAACTTTGCGGCTCCCGCTCTGCCCTCCCGCTGAAGCGAACCGCGCTATGATGGAAACCACACTCAGAGATTACGGCCTGCTTTCCTGAACAACAGGAAAGCAAAGCAAGGTGAAAGTATGATTAAGGTCATTATCAACGGCGCATGCGGTCAAATGGGCCGCACCATCATGCGCCTTTGCAAGCAGAACAACAGTGATTTTCAAGTGATCGCAGGCGTTGCAACGTATCAATGCCCAGAGGCCGAAGGCATTCCCATCGTCAGCGATATTATGAAAGCACCCGCGGGCGCCGACGTGGTGATCGATTTCTCACGCCCGGCAGCGCTCCCCAAGCTTGTACAGTATTGCCAGGCGAACAAAGTGCGGCTGGTGATCGGCACCACCGGTTTGAGCGAGAACGACAGACTATCGCTGGAGCGGGCGTCCGTGAAGATCCCCATATTTTTAAGCGGCAACATGTCGTTGGGCGTGAGCCTGCAGATCGAGCTGATTAAAAAAGCAGCTGCGGCGCTTGGCGATGCGTTTGATATTGAAATTACTGAAAAGCACCATAACCTCAAGGTAGACGCCCCCAGCGGAACGGCGCTGATGTTAGCGGACGCCGTAAGCACGCAGTTCCCTGCAGGCAAGGAGTATGTATTTGGCCGCCATACCAAGGATGTTCGCCGCGCCAAAAAAGAGATTGGCCTGCATTCCATACGCGGCGGTACCGTGGTAGGAGAGCATGAGGTGGAATTCTTCGGCCAGGATGAGGTCGTTTCCATCTCCCACAAGGCGTATTCCAAGCAGGTATTCGGTATGGGTGCGCTACGCGCGGCGCAGTATCTTATGCACAGGCAGCCCGGCCTCTACAACATGCACGATATCGTCACGGAAAAAGACGTCCTTTCCCACCTGTATACGGATGACGACCAGGCCGTGATCACAGTCAGCTCCCTTCCCAACGAGCCGGGCGTATTAAGCCATATATTCGGCACGATCGCCCGCAACTCTGTGTTTGTGGATATGATCAGTGTGACGGTGCCCGGCTCCGTTTCCGGCAGCGTCAGCTTTTCGCTGCCCAAATCACAACTTGCGACTGCAATCAATGCCCTAAAAGCGCTGCGTCCCCTATATATGGGCATGGATATCCACGCGCTGGATAATATCACAAAGCTTACAGTGGAAGGCCCGGGCATGGCGATACGCCACGGCGTAGCCGGCCAGCTCTTCACCGTCCTCGCCGAGGCGAACGTCAGCATTGAGCTTGTCACGACGAGCGAAACCAAGATCGCTTGCTGTATCAAAAACAGCGACGTTTCCACCGCGCTTGCGGTCATTGCCAAGCAGTTCGAACTGTAACAAAAATTTCTAAATATAGAAAACGGCGGAGAACTTCTGTATACTGGATATTACAGAAGAACCGCCGTTTTGTTGTATTGATTAAAATGTAATCGCTTGAACTTTTATGGAGGCAGTGACATGTCGGATATTAGAAAGATTGTCGTGATAGGCGGAGGCAGCAGCTATACACCAGAACTTCTTTACGGTTTTGTCGATAGAAAACCCCGGCTTGCAGTAGAAGAGATTGTATTGGTGGATATCCCTCAAGGCATAAAAAAGCTTGATGCAATTGGTGCCTTAGGGTTGCGGATGTTTCACAAGCACGGCATTGATACCCGTTTGTCGTGGACGCTGGATCTAGAATCTGCCCTGCCCGGCGCAGACTTCGTACTCAATCAGATCCGTGTGGGCGGGCTTGAGGCACGCGCGCTGGATGAACAAATTCCGAACCGTTTTGGCCTGATTGGCCAGGAAACAACGGGGGCTGGAGGATTGTTCTTGGGGCTGCGCACCATGCCTGTGGTGATGGAAATTGCGAAAAAAATGGAGCGTCTGTGCCCCAAAGCCACCCTTATCAACTTTACCAATCCGGCAGGAATGGTGACACAAGCCGTACAAAAGGCGACGAACATCCGCTGCATCGGCCTGTGCAACATTCCAATCAACATGAAGCACGGGCTCGCAAGCCTTTTGTCCATGCCAGTCGAACGTCTTAACTTCGATTATGTGGGAATCAATCATTTATCCTTCATAACGAGAGTTTGGGATGACCATGCGGATTATACCCAAGCGCTTCTAAAACGCCCTCTGGAACTGATGTCATCCGTAGTCTCGAATATTCAGAAATTGGAAAACCCTGCGGCGGTAATCGATGCCATCGGGTTAATCCCCTGCCCGTATTTAGCCTACTATTTTTTTGAGGATCAACAACTCGCAGAGGAACTTGAGGGGCTGAAAGCGGGCAAAGGAACCCGTGCGAATGATGTCATGGCGACAGAAAAACTTCTTTTTAATCTGTACCGGGACCCGGAGTTAGCAGCAATTCCCGAAGAGTTGAAGCGGCGCGGAGGCTCGCTCTATTCAGAAGCCGCCCTGCAGATTGTGGAGGCGATCGCCTATAGCACCGGATGCATTTTAACGGTCAACATCCGAAACGGGCTCACCATTCCCGAACTGCCGGAGGACGCCGTAATAGAGGTAAACTGCCGGGTGGACAAAAACGGGGCCGTTCCTGTAGGAAAAATAGTGCTTCCTCCGCAAGTCCGGGGACTGATACAGCAAGTCAAATCCTACGAATCCCTTGCAGTAGCAGCTGTACTCAATCGGGACCGGCGCCTCGCGCAGCAGGCGCTTATCGGACATCCGCTTGCGCACGATGCCGTAAAAGCCCTAAAAGTGTTTGACGCGCTCTGGGAAGCGCACGCCAAATACTTAAGCGATTATTGTTAAGGATAGCAAGGAGACAATCCATGAGTTATTTAATTGGAATTGACGGTGGTTCCTCCAAGACAAAGGGCTTGCTATCTGACCACACCGGTCGTATACTCGCGGAATATACTGCTTCCGGATCCAATTACCATATCATCGGAAGGGAGGCAACCGGCCAGATCCTTGAATCCGTGATATGCAATTTACTCATGGCAGCCGGCCTGAAAAAGGATCAGCTGAGCTTTGCCATGCTTGCCCTATCAGGAGCAGACCTTCCTTCAGATTTCAAGATTTTGGATGAGATTGTTGCTGACTGTGTTCCCGGTGCTTCCTATGCAGTGACAAACGACGTTTGGGCAATTATGCGCAGCGGCCTTCGCCAGCCTTGGGGTGCAGTGGCCATCTGCGGTACAGGAAGCAATGCAGGGGTTACGCGTCCTGACGGGCGCCGATTCATACTCAGGGCACTGTCTTATGAAGTAGGCGGTTGTGGAGGCGGCCACGACATGGCCGTTGAGGCGCTTCACTATATGTTCAGGGCGGATGAGCTGACCTATCAACCCACTCTGCTCACGAAGCGTCTGCCCCCGCTCTTAGGCTGCGATGATCCATTGGCTCTCCTTGGCCGGCTTTTCCCTGTCGATCAACTAAGCCGCGAAGAATATAACCGAATTCCGCCTTTGGTCTTCGAACTGGCAAACGAGGGCGATGGGGTCTGTCTTGAAATTCTTGAACGGATGGGACGAACCCAGGGGCAACTGGTTAACGGTGTAATTCGTCAATCAGGACTAAATGGCATATCGTTGCCCATCGTCATTGGCGGAAGCCTGTTTCACGGATCAAACACAGCCTTTATTGATGCAATGCTATCGGAAATTCAAACGCTGTTGCCGGAAGCCTATTTAGTAAGGAGCTCGTACCCTCCGGCTGCAGGCGCTCTCCTTCTGGCGCTTGATCGATTTAACGGTGGGCCATGCGAGGAAGCCTACGAGCATCTAAATGACTACTTTCTTTAAATGGCTTTCGGGCTTTCCACAATTCACTTATAAACGAAATATCCGCTGAACGCTTAAGGGCCGACAACCCTTATGCGGGGTTAAGACAGCGCCCCTATCGATATATTACAACTACAACTGCATGACCTGCGTCGCCACCGCGTCGATAAAGGCGCGGTCATGCTCCACAAACAGCATGGTGGGCGCGTATTCCTTCAACAGATTTTCGATCTGCATGCGGGAAAGCACGTCGATATAATTGAGCGGTTCATCCCACAGGTACAGGTGCGCCTGCTCACACAGGCTTTTTGCCAGCAGCACCTTTTTACGCTGCCCGGCGGAGAAGGCGCGCATATCTTTTTCAAACTGTGCACGCGGGAAATCAAGCTTCCGCAGCAGCGTCAAAAACAGGCTGACGTCTACGTCCCCGCCCTTGGCATAGGAAATGACGTCACCTTCCAAAAACGACGTATTCTGCGGCACATAGGAGATTGTAAGGCCGCTTGCAACCCGTAGAGTTCCGCTATACGGAACGTCTTCCCCCGCAAGGAGTTTTAATATGCTGGACTTTCCGCTGCCGTTTTTGCCCACAAGGGCAATGCGCTCGCCGCGCGGCAGTTCAAAGCGTACGTCCTTAAACACAGCCTTTTCCCCATAGCGGATGGAAAATTCCCTCGCCTCCACCAGCATTTTTGCGTAGTGCGAAAGCGGGCGCAAAATGAGCGGGCTTGCGTACTCGATGTCCTTTAGCAGCTTTTCCTTTTCCTCTATGGCGGATGTTCGCCGCTTCTCTATGGCTGTCGCCCTTTTCATCATCTTGGCAGCCTTGTGGCCGACGGCGCCCCGGTCGTATGCATGCTCCCCTATTTTTGTGGCCTCCACCCGGTCGGACCAGTTGGCCGTGCGGGCCGCAGCCTCAGAAAGCCGACGGATCTCGCCCCTGAGCTTGTCATTTTCCTCCCGCTCGAATGCATCCTGCTGCTCCTTGTTGGCGAGCCATGTAGAGAAATCTCCCTTGATGACCTGCATGCCTGTTTTGTTGATGGCTAAAATATGATCCACGCAGCCGTCTAAAAACGTGCGGTCATGAGAAACCAATAAAAAACCGCGCTTGGCCTTAAGATAATCCGCAACAATCTTACGCGCCTCAAGGTCGAGATGATTGGTGGGCTCGTCGATGAGCAGGAATTTCTCGGGGTTCACAAAGAGCGCCGCAAGCAAGGATTTTGTCTTTTCGCCGCCGCTCAATGTAGAAAACGGACGGTAGAGTGCGTCCTCCCCCACCTTCAACAGTGAAAGCTCCCGTAAAAGCTCCCACTCCAAAGCTTCGGGCGCGACTGTATGCAGCACGTCAATGGTCAGCTCATCCCGATCTGGCACCTCATACGGAAAATACGAAAACCCCACCGGAGAAACGATGCTGCCGGAATATGTGTATTGCTCCATCAAAAGCCGCAGCAGCGTGGTTTTTCCCCGCCCGTTGCGGCCCACAAAGCCAAGCTTCCAATCGGTATCAAAGCTCACCGTTAGATTTTCAAATACATTTTCATAGCTGCCGTCATATCCAAACGTCAGCGATTTAATCGATATCTGTGACATATTGCCCTCCTAATACGAATGCGAAATTAGTATAAACAAACAAAAAAGCGGCGGGAAAGCTTTCCCGCCGCCTGAATTGCACATAGGGCAAGACAGTCAGCTGATAGGGAGCAAGATGCTTTCACTTTCCCGCGATGGCAACTGCACGGCATGCTGCCGCCATAATGCCATCATAAACATATTGTTTAGCGGGAAAAAATGCGCATCCTCTCGTCTCCTTTGTTGTCGTTACTGGTAGTATATCGGGTAATTCG
>JAEZIE010000253.1 GCA_023416175.1 Bacillota bacterium | reverse complement strand
GGCATACTTGCCATGGTACCGGACATTGAATACTCGACATTGGAGGATATCCTGGCGGTTGCAAAAGAGCGCAACGAGCCGCCTTTCCTCCTGCTGCTCGACGAAATCAACGATCCGTACAACCTTGGTTCCATGCTAAGAAGCGCCGCATGCGCGGGCGTGCACGGCGTGGTGCTGCCCAAGCGCCGCTCCGCCTCCGTCACCGCCGCCGTGGCCAAGGCCAGCGCGGGTGCAGTGGAATACATCAAAGTCGCAAAGGTGGTCAATTTGACCGTCGCTATCACCCAGTTGAAAGAGGCGGGCGTATGGATCGCCGGGGCCGAACCCTCGGGCGAGCCGATGGAGAAAGTGGATCTTAGCGGTCCGCTGGCTATCGTCATCGGCAACGAAGGGGAAGGTATCTCACGCTTGGTACGCGAAAACTGTGATCACCTCGTATCAATTCCCATGCGTGGGCCCATGGAGTCCCTCAACGCCTCCGTGGCCGCAGCCGTGCTGCTCTTTGAAAAGAACCGGCAGGACGGGCTGAAACAGCAGTAAGCTTTCGTTTCAGATGATATGATTGCGGAGGCACTGCCTCCGCAGGGCATACATATGCTTTGTATTTCATAGGGTATCGCCACCTTCGGCGGCGACGATACATTATTTTATTTAATAGCGGGAGGGCTCCGCCCCCCGCGCCCCCTGCGTTCTTAAGGAAGGGGGCTGGGGAAACGTAGTTTCCCCAAAGCAAAAAAGTAATCGGCGGTGCTGAAAGCGCCGATACCTTGAAACCCTTAAGCAGGTTTTGATACTCCGCCTATTTGGTCAAATCCAATATGGAGGACACGATGCTCTCGTATGAACACAACAAGGAATTTGCCCCCTATCTTGCCATGGCGGACGAGCAATTGATTGTTGCGTCCCGCAATGGCGACCGCGTGGCGGAGGACCTGCTGTATGAAAAATACAAGCAGTTCATCCGCGTGCGCGCGCGCTCTTACTTTCTGGTAGGGGCGGACAGGGAGGATATCATTCAGGAGGGCATGATCGGCCTTTATAAGGCGATACGGGATTATAGCCCGGACAAAAACGCTTCGTTCCGCAGCTTTGCGGAGCTGTGCGTCACCAGGCAGATCATCACCGCCATCAAGGCCGCAACCAGGCAGAAGCATATCCCGCTCAACTCCTATGTATCCTTGAACAGGCCGGTTTATACGGAGGAACCGGAGCGTACGCTCATCGACGTACTGGGCGCAGCCCAAATGAGCGATCCGGAGGAAACACTCATCAGCCGCGAAACGTACGAAAGCATGGAGGAACAGCTCGTTTCGGCGCTGTCCCCGCTGGAACGCTCTGTCCTGACCCTGTATCTGGAAGGGCGCTCGTATGTAGAGATTGCGGAGCTATTGGGCCGATCCACCAAGGCGATCGACAACGCGCTCCAGCGTGTCAAGCGCAAGCTGGAAAAACAGCTTTCCAGGCAGTAGGGAGGAAGCGCCATGCACGAAGGGCACCGTGAACGTCTGCGCGCGCGCTACTCCAGCAATGGTATCGGCGCGTTTACAGAGCATGAGCTTCTGGAACTTCTACTAACCTATACCATCCCGCGCCGCAACACCAATGAGATCGCCCACAGGCTAATGGACCGGTTCGGCTCCTTACGCGCGGTGTTTTCGGCGCAAGTGCCGGAGCTTGCAAACATCGAAGGCATCGGCGAGCGCGCAGCGGTGTTCTTGCGCCTCGTCGGAGACAGCGCTACCTACCATGCGGAGGCGACCGGCAAGCAGAAGCAGCGCATCGGCCTGTTATCGCCCGCGGACGCCGCAAGCTATGCGCTTGACCTTATGCGCAACGAGCGGTATGAAAGCGTATATGTGGTGAGCCTTGATAAAAACATGCGGTTGCTGCACGCGGAGCGCCTGATGACGGGTTCGCTCTCTGAAGCGCCGCTTTACCCAAGGCGCGTGGTCGAGACGGCTCTCATGCACCGGGCGGCCGCCATATTGCTCCTGCACAACCACCCCAGCGGAGACCCTACGCCCTCCCATGAAGACGCGGAGGTCACATCGGCGGTGCAGAGAGCGCTCAACAGCATCGATATCCGCCTTTACGATCATCTTGTGGTGGGAGAGGGCGGGGTCTATAGTTTTTCACGCGGCGGAACGATTTGGGCGGGGCACGGAGAGGCCCAATCAAAGTAAGCTTTTCAGCTGAAAGGGGGAGCTTAGTTTATGGATTACCGCATCAGAGCGTCGGAATGGAAACAAAAGGCCGATGAAGCGACCAAGCGCCAGCTTGCGGCCATGACGGAAGCAGAGCTGGAGGAAAGCTTTTATACGGAGCTTGCGTTCGGCACGGCGGGGCTTCGCGGCATCATCGGGCCGGGAACCAACCGAATAAACGCCTATGTGGTGCGGCGTGCGACGCAGGGGCTTTCGGATTATCTTTGCAGCATACCGGGCGCCGCGGAACGCGGCGTCGCCATCGCATACGATTCCCGCCTGTATTCGGATGCGTTTGCGCTCGAAACCGCGCTCATACTCTGCCAAAACGGCATTCGGACCTACCTGTTTGAGCGGCTTCACGCCGTTCCGCAGCTTTCCTTTGCGGTGCGGCATTTCAACTGCATGGCGGGCGTCGTCATCACGGCCAGCCACAATCCCCCCGCCTACAACGGCTACAAGGTGTACTGGGAACACGGCGGGCAGCTAGGGCCTGTACAGGCGGACCAAGTATTGGAGAAAATCAGCCGAGTCGGATATTTTGAAGCAGTCGCAATGCCCAAAGAGGAAGCGCTGCAAAAAGGCCTGTTGACCATGATCGGCCATGAAGTGGACGAAGCGTATTACGCCGCCACGTCGACGCTGCTGCTCCAGCCTGAACTGCTGCGCGCACATGGGAGCGAGTTGAATATCGTTTACACGCCGCTGCATGGCGCGGGAAGCATCCCCGTGCGGGAGATATTAAAACGCGTGGGCGTAACAAATGTCCAGGTAGTGGCGGAGCAGGCGGAGCCAGACTCAAGCTTTCCTACCGTCAAAGCGCCCAACCCGGAGGACCCAAACGCGTTTACGCTCGCCATGAAGCTCGCAAATGAGACGGGCGCGGATTGTATTTTGGCCACCGACCCGGATTCGGATCGCTTGGGTATTGCCGTGCGGGAGAAAAACGGCGCATTCACGGTGCTAAGTGGCAATCAGATCGGCTGCCTGCTGCTGCACTATGTCCTCTCCACGCTGCATGCCCAGGGGAAACTGCCCAATAACGCCCTGGTGGTCAAGTCCATCGTCAGCTCCCGCCTGGCCGACGCAATATGTGCGCGCTTTGGCGTACAGATTGAGGATGTCCTGACCGGATTTCGCTTTATTTCGGAGATTGTGGACGAAAGCCAGCGTACCGGGGAAAGGACGTTCCTGTTCGGGTTTGAAGAAAGCTACGGCTACCTGGCGGGCGGTTTTTCAAGGGATAAGGACGCCATCTGCGCGGCCATGCTCGCTGCCGAGCTCTGCACGGCCTATGCCGTCAGGCATATGACATTGAAGGACGCGCTCGACGAACTATACAGCACCTACGGCTACTATAAAGAGAGTGTGAAGTCCTATACGCTTACAGGCAAGGCGGGCATGGAGAAAATAGCTGCCGCAATGCAGGCGCTGCGCGTTACCCCGCTGTTTACGCTTGGTACCTTAAAGGTAGAGGCAATAGAGGATTATAAGGCGAGGAAGCGCCAGGTCCTTGCAACCGGCGAACA
>JAEZIE010000083.1 GCA_023416175.1 Bacillota bacterium | reverse complement strand
CTGTTTAAACATAATGGGAAGTTCACATCGGGCAGATCCGATAAGCGAAATATCTGCGAGAGAACGGCATAGGTGTTACTTGCGCCCCCATCATGAATGGTATTCATTTTTGCAACGTAATTATCAGCTATTATTAACTGCTTAATTATGAAACATATCGGGTATCTTTAGTTTATACAATATAAAGCTGTAAAGGAGCTGCGTTATGAACAACAATATGAGTGTTCGGTCAATTTTCATAAATTTGCCCGTAAAAGATATTAAAAAGGTCAGAAGGTTTTGGACAGCACTAGGGTTTGGCTTTAACGAACAGTTCAGTGATGATAAGGCTGTATGCCTTGTTTTGAACGATGGAAATATCTATGCCATGTTGATATCATATGAATACTTTGCCACCTTTACCAATCGGCCGATTGCAGACGGCTTAACTACCCAGGTGCTCCTGGCCATCGATGTGGGAAGCCGAGACAGGGTGGATAAGATTGTGAAAGCTGCTCTTGAAAACGGGGCAACACGTTATTTGGAACCATCAGATTTTGGTTGGATGTACTATGACCGGTTTGTCGATCCTGATGGCCACCAATGGGAAGTAATGTATGCAGATAAGACCCTGAATCCTAAGGAATAGGAGATCGGTTTAAGATCGTAACCCGAAAGATACGGGAGCTGCGTTATGGATGAACTAACCATAAACAGCATTACCACCAACGGTAAGGTGCTGTAGGAGGCCTAATAACGAAAATATAAGACTCAGTAAGGAAGCGGAGAATTCTTTGAAAATTTTTGAGGAGAAAATATGAAAGTAATGCAATTCTCAACCGAAATAAATGCCTCTAAAGAAAAAGTCTGGACAACACTTTGGGGAGACATAACATTCCGTGACTGGGCAAGTATTATTGATGAAGGCACATATATGAAGGGGGTAATGGAGGAAGGAAATGAAATCCAGTTTATATCATCGGTGGGTGGTTACGGTGTGACAAGTCTGATAGAGAAACTTATTCCAAATGAGTTTGTATTATTCAGGCACAGTGCAGACACAAAAGAACGTGGACAGCAGGAACGCGAAAAAGAGTGGACTGGTGGGATAGAGAGTTATTCTCTTGCTGAAAAAAATGGTGTTACTACATTACTTGTTAAGACCGATATTCCACAAGAACAAGAAGAAACATTCAGTATTAGGTTTCCCAGAGCTCTGGACCGTATTAAAACTCTAACGGAATCACACTGCAACGCTTAATCTCTGCAACTTCTCAAAATCAAACACTCGGCAAATTGAAATCTGCCAGCTCGTATTGATCTCCGCTGGGGACTATATGGGTTGACAATAAGCTTGTTTATTTCTAAACAGCGGTTCTCACTGTTCCATCAAAAGTTGATGTAAGCGTGTTTAATGTCTCTTTGGGATCGGTGTATCCTCAAAAGGATTGATTTTTACAGCCACTTTTCATAACAAGTCCACAGGAGCTCATTGACCAATCATCCCATATTTTAAAATATCCTTGAAAGACTCAATGGCTTACCAAACTCAGGGCAGTCTGTTCATCTGTGATCAAGACATCAATATAGCCCCCTTTGAGAGCTGCGATGATACTGCTCTTCTTATGGATACCTCCCGCCAGAGCAATCGTCATCGGGCAGTTTCGGATCTCATCTAGGGATACGCCCACAATCTTGCGGTCCACCTCAGTTTGGCAGGGACTCCCATTCGATTTGATGGCCCTTCCACAAAGATCGGCAACCCCGCCCTGGCGGGCGATTTCCTCGCACTGCGCCGTTGTCAGGCAGCCGGATTGATGCATGGCATTGTATTGGGGCAATGTCAGACCTATCCCGGTCAAAATGACATCAAGCTTGGGAAAAATCGCGAAATGGGATCTTATCCCCGCTTCCTGCATCATTAGGTCCTTGGCTACTTTGTTCTCAATATAAAAGGGTGATCGAAGCACGTAACATTCTCCATGGAGCACGCCGGAAAGCTCTTTGGCAATTTCCATTCCATCGACGGGCCCCAGCTTATGGCCATATCCGGCCGCCAACTGTACCACATCGGCAGTGACCAGCAGATTGTATGAGCCAAGAGCGCGAACAAACTCCCGGAGTGTGGAGCCCCAGCTGATTCCTGCCTTCATATGATCCGTGATGTAAGTCGCAAAATATTCTGCGGCCGCTTCGCCGATATTCCGCGTGGTTTCTTCGACATCGTTCCCCGTTGGCGCTACTCGCAGATCCCTGAGGCCATAAGAATCGATCAGCGTCTTACATTCTTTCGGATGAATCACATGTTTCATGCCGCGAATTTTAAACTCTACAATCCCCTCATCCACGATCAGCTTTAGCATACGCGAGACATTGGAACGCGAGGTAGAGAGTACTTCCGCAATTTCATCCTGCGTCATCCGCTGGGAGTAATACATTTGCGCCACTTCAATCAGCCGTTGCGTTCTCTGGTCAGACTTTTCGCTGGTCACGCAGCCCTTCCTCCTCGGCATATGCCAATTCTATACAATAGGGATACCGAACTATAAATTACCCCATAGCATCCAACTGCTGATGGGCTACATAACTTTTGTCGTACTTCTCTGTAGCGAGCTGGTTCGCATCCACAGCAAAGGATCTTCCCACAACCTGGCCAGCCTTTTGGATGAGGGCCAAGGCGTCGATTTCGCATTCCCGCATAAGAAATTCCCGGGAGGCCCCATGGGCAAAGTGATCCCGGATACCCATCCGGTAGAGGGGCTTCCCAATTCCGTTTTCAGCCATGACCTCCGCGACACAAGTTCCGAGTCCGCCGATGACGGTATGGTTTTCCAGTGTGATGACGCCATGCCTGCTATTTCTTATGGTATCCACGACAAGAGGATCGGTAAAAGGCTTTAGGGTGGATATGTGCAGATGGGATACGCTTATCCCCTGCTCCTGCAGGAACTGCACAGCCTTGATGGCCTCCTGGGTACAGATTCCGGATGAGATGACGCACAGGTCATTCCCTTCCTGCAAAAGACGGGCCTTGTTGAATGCAAAAGGAGTCTTCGGGTCAAACAATCTTGGAATTTCGCCCCGCAGCATGCGAAGATAGACCGGGCCTTCTATTTTATCGACAGCATCCAGCACGGACTCGACCTCCGTAGCGTCCCCCATCTCCACAACGGACATGTTGGGCAGGGATCGCATCACGGAGATATCCTCAATTGCCTGATGGGATACACCTCCCGGCGTGGTTATTCCCGGCAGAAATCCAACAATTCGGACCTTTGCGCCGGGATAGGCAATAGACATTGCAATCTGGTCATAGGCGCGGCGGTACATAAATACGGCGAAGGTGTGGACAAACGGAACATACCCTTCTCTGGCCATGCCCCCGGCCCAGCTCATCATGTTCTGCTCTGCCAGCCCCATGGAATAAAACCGATCCGGATAGGTTTGCTTAAACAGAGCTATTTCGGTGGAACCGGTCAGATCTCCGGAGAAAACAACTACCTCCGGGCGGTCTTTGGCCCAAGCGACAAGACTTCTTTCGTGAACCTGCTTGACAATTTCCATTGTATAGTCCTTCCTTGCTCACATAGCGGCATAACAGGCTTCAAATTCCGCTCGTTCTTCTTCCGGGATGCGCACATAGTGAAGCTTTGGTTTTCTGCGCTCGAGCAGAGGGATCCCGTGGCAGGAATCCGTATAACAAAGCACTACTAGCGGCTTATCCTTTTCTCCCTGCAGAGAAGCGTTGTAAAGGGCCTCCACATCGTGCCCGTTCACAGATACACATTTTACGCCGAATGCTTCAAATCGGGACTGCAGCGGTTCTATGTGCATGACATCCTTGGTATATCCATCCACCTGCTGGCCGTTCACATCCACATAGGCTACAAGATTGTCTACCTTGTGAAAACGCAGAGCCTGCATGGCTTCCCATGTCTGTCCTTCCTGCAGTTCGCCGTCAGAAAGGAAGACGAATACTCGGCTTTCATCGCCTTTTCGTTTTTTTGCGATGGCAATGCCCCCGGCCTGGCTGATGCATTGGCCGAAGGATCCGGTGGTAAGCTCAAAACCGGGGGAGTGCTCCTCGCCGATCATTTCCAAAATGCTGCCGTCCATATTGAATTGGGTGAGAGCTTCAGGCGCCATCCGCCCGGCTTCTATCAGGGCCGCATACACGGGGGCTGCATAGTGGGAGGGAGATATGAGAAAGCGGTCATACTGGGCGTGGACAGCGCCGTGGTACATTCCGCCGCTGGGCAATTTCCCCTTATTTTGCCTGATGGGGTCTCCAATGGAAGGAACGCTTTCGCCCTCGCTCGGGCCCATGTGCATGATTTTCCCATATAGTGTTGCTAGTATCTCAGAAGAAGACAATGCCTGCGAGAGATAGCATCCGCCTTTTTCTAACGTGAGGCCCAATACGCGTTTGCGGATGCCGTGGGCCATACGATTGACATCTGCTTGCCAACTGGTGTCGCTCATCAGTATTCTCCTTTTGAAAAGCTATGAATTGCTACCAGTTTACCATGTTACTTTCCACTTGTCAATGTAATATTACACTTTTCAATAAGAAATGATGTCATTTGACATATATATGCTCACCGCTTGCAGACCTGCCCCAATCTGGAAGCTCGGTTCGGGTGGCGGGGAATATATTAGTGCGTTCTGGCCATCTGCTTAGGAAGATTGACTGGCGATCGATTTCAGGTTTACCTACGATTTGTGCGCACGTTGAATTGCGCAGGCAATGGAAGTCCGCAATCGACACTCACTTCATAGCGCCGGGACAAACATAATGGGAGCTCAGGATGCTTATTACATCTTTGGGGGGGCGATTGCGAACGAGTATACCCGCATCTAATTTGCTGCCTTATTGACTATACTGGCGGCTCAGACCCGGTATAAAGCCCTGGCTCAGCAGAAAGGGGACAAACCTCCATGAGTCTGTTCGCTTTTTATGGGGCCAAAATTATCCAGGCAAAAACCGCCTCCTTCCTAAAAAGTGCAACAAAAAAGGCACCCCGCAGAGTGCCTGATGATAAGATTTTTTTGGTTAAAAACTAAATAATCTTACCTGTGGAGACAAATAAGATTCCCCATTAATCCAGTAGTCCCTCGATGGCAAGATACAGCCATTAATCAATGACCTTAATGGAGGTGATGACAGGTTGGTCCTCCTTCTCGACAGTCCCGTTGTTATCCACTACCGGCGTATCCTCACATATTCTGTCGACAATGTCCATTCCATCGGTAACATAACCGAAGGCCGCATATTGACCGTCCAGATCCGTGCTGTCTTCATGAACAATAAAGAACTGAGAACTTGCGCTGTTATAGTCCTTGGAACGGGCCATCGAGATAGCACCCCTTGTGTGAGACAGGGGATTCTCCACGCCATTTAAAGAAAACTCGCCTTTTATCGTTTTGCCTGAGCCGCCAGTTCCACTGCCTTTCGGATCGCCTCCTTGGATCATGAAGCCTGACATGATCCTGTGAAAGGTAAGGCCGTCATAGAAGCCATCCTTTGCCAAGCTTATAAAGTTACTTACCGTAATCGGCGCATTAACCCCGTCAAGCTCGACGGATATCGTTCCATAGTCCTTCACTTCTATGGTTATATGCTGCACGGTCCCTGAGGGTTGGGGCTCAGCCTTGTTAGATTGTTGCTCCGTCCCATTAGGTTTGGCGCAGCCGCCCAGCGATACAAGCAATATGCACAGCATCGCACATACAAACTTTTTCATCATTATTTCCTCCTGATTAATAAAAACATTATACTGGAGAAAACTCAGAAAAACCAGATTAAGGCGTGATCGTGCTTTAAACAGAATGCGAAGTTTGGATAACCGCTTGGGTTATGGATCATGCGAAGGTCAGCTTGCTGACGATGCTAAATATGACGGGAAGCGGGGAAGAACAAATTGTGGTCATAACCTGGCTATTTTGGAAAGCTCCTGAAATGAGTTTTTGATTGGGGATCGACTAGATTTTAAGAAAACAATGACAGGTGACAATTCGTGATCCTAAAATATGGAGATTCGCCTTGCCAAAGCCCAAACAAAACGCCGCTGCCCAATTGTGCGGCGGCGTTTCAATTACCTTCTTACTGGCTTTACAGCTTAATACATCCCGGGGCCGCCCATGCCGCCTGCGGGGGTTGCACTTTTTTATTTCACAAAAAGATAACGAATTCTCGTTTTTTTCATAAAATTGGACATAAACGTTGCGGCAATCGAGTAACCATGCCTTAGCCATACTCATGAAAGGCGGCGTATGTAATGGAAATACATGTGGTGCAAAGCGGCGAAACCGTTATCAGCATTGCAAGGATGTACAACGTATCCCCACAGAAGATCGTCACCGACAACGGGCTGGAGAACCAGAACACGCTGGTCGTAGGGCAGGCGCTGCTCATACAGTTCCCGGAGACAGTTCATACCGTGCAGCAGGGAGAAACGCTGACTCAGATCGCCGCGCAGTACAACACCACGGTGCTCGCGCTGCAGCAGAACAACCCGCAGCTTACCACCCAGCTTGTGCTGCGCCCCGGAGATCAAATTACCATACGCTACCGCGGCGAGCGCACGCGGGAGGTCTCCATCAACGGGTATGCCTACCCGCACATCAATACCAACGTGCTGCTGCGGTCGCTGCCGTTTTTGACGATGCTGACCATATTCGGCTACGGCTTTACCGAGGCGGGCGAACTCATTGAAATCGACGACCAGCCGCTTATCAACATGGCCTACCAGTTCCGCGTAGCGCCCATCATGCTCCTGTCCTCCATCACGGAGGACGGCAATTTCAGCGGCGAGCGTGCAAGCCTGCTGTTTCAGAATACCGCCTTCCAGAACGCGGTCATAGACAAGATCATAGCAAAGATGTGGCAAAAAGGATACCTTGGCCTAGATGTGGATTTCGAATACATCAACCCCGAGGATGCGGACGC
>JAEZIE010000191.1 GCA_023416175.1 Bacillota bacterium | reverse complement strand
GGCACGGTCACCCGCGTCAATACGGAGGAAGTGCGCATTGAACAGCGCGCAAGCAAGGGAAGTATGCTTATACTGGTCATGCTCGACGACGACGTGGTGGCGGTCGACCGGATCGACGCATAGCGCTAATTTCGCTGAATCGGGTTAAAATACGTGTAACAAGATTGGGAGGAACAATGGAACTCAACAGCAGGCAAAGGGCGCAGCTTCGCTCCATGGCGAACACCATGCAGCCCATATTCCAGATCGGCAAAGGCGGCATCGGGGAAGAGAGTATCGAGCAGCTTAACCTGGCGCTCGAAGCCCGGGAACTCATCAAAATCACGGTGCTTGAAACCGCTCCGCTCACTGCACATGAGGCGGCGGAAGCATTAAAGGTTTCTTTGCGCGCCGAGATCGTGCAGTGTATTGGCAGAAAGGTAACGTTCTACCGCCAAAGCCGCGAAAACAAGCGCATCGAGCTGCTGAAATAGCGGGCGGGAGGCACTTACAACAGAATAGCACCATGAAACAGCGCCGCAACTAAGATAAGAATCGGCGCTTTTTTGTATATTGCCGAACATTATGGAAATAAAAACTTGTCAATGTGCGGAATTTTCGGTATACTATACGGGCAGTCGGCAATGATGCTGACGCGTTCTTGATGTATTTTACACTGCCGGAAGGATGACATTGATGGAAAAATTAAAACGGAGCGAACGCGTGGCGGCGATCACGCGGGCATTGAGCTGCGAGCCGGGCAGGCTGTTTACGTTACGCGAGTTTGTGGAGTGGTTCGGCTGCGCAAAATCTACGCTGAGCGAGGATATTACCACTGTCCGTACGGTATTGGGCAAGTATGGCCTTGGCGTGGTGGAAAGTGTGAACGGCGCTGCGGGCGGCGTGCGCTTCTATCCCTTTAACGAGGATACCGCGGATACCGCATTCATACTCTCCGTTTGCAAGGAGCTTTCCGTCAAGGAGCGCATCGTGACCGGCGGGTTTTTGTATACGGTGGATCTGTTTTCAGACCCCAGGATCTTAACGCGTATGGGCGAAATATTCGCAAAGAAATTCTTCCGCCTCCAGCCGGACGTGGTGGTGACGGTGGAGTCAATGGGCGTTCCCATTTCCCTGATGGTGGCAAAAGCTCTGGGCAAGCCGCTTGTGACCGCCCGGCGCGATAACCGCATTTCCGAAGGTTCGGTCGTAACGCTTAACTATATGAGCGCGTCAAGTAAGCGCGTTCAGACCATGAGCCTCCCGCGCCGCAGCCTGGTCGCCGGGCAAAAAGCGCTCATCATCGACGATTTCATGAAGGGCGGCGGTACCGCCAAGGCGCTGGTCGCCATGATGCAGGAGTTTAATGTCCAGGTCTGCGGCACGGGTGTCATCGTGACCACACAGGAGCCCCGTGTCAAACGCGTGCAGGACTATGTGCCGCTGATGGTATTGGGCACCGTGGATGAGGAAGCGGGCTTTGCGGATATCCGTCCCGCGGATTGGCTGACAGCGAAAGGCTGATTGATTTCGTAATCATAATCCAACAGATAACCCCATCTCACGATGAGATGGGGCTTTTCTTTTTGTTTAGCAATCCATTCCAATGTGGTCATCTGTATTCGCGCAACGCACGGAGCGCTTCCTTCGTGTACATGCTAAGAACATGCCGCACATATAGTGCCGCAACCGCCGGTTGACAAAATGAAAGCGGGTATATGGTGGCGGTTTCCTTCGTTTTCGTGTACCATACGGAGTGGATGGGCTACGAATTTTCATACCCGGAACGGAGGATTAGATGGAATTATCCGATAAGATATTGGAGCTTCGTAAGAGTGCGGGATACTCGCAGGAAAAGCTGGCGGAGCTGTTGCACGTATCCCGGCAGGCGGTATCAAAATGGGAATCTGGCGCAGCGCTCCCTACGCTGGATAATCTCATTGAGCTGAGTAAGCTCTTTCAGGTACCTCTCGATGCGCTTACGGGTACGGCACAGGAAAACGAAGCGGTTGTCCCTGAAGAGAAGGCCAAAGACGAACCGGCAGAAGGCAATAAGGCGGCGTTACGTGAGATTAAGCGCCAAAGCAATTTTTTATTGATAGTTGCTGGGATACTCTCTATCGCTTTGATCATCAGTATATGGACAAATGTGGCTCATGCAACGGAACTGGCCAACCAAATGGCAGCACTCTCCGCCCGGATTTCGGCGGTGGAAAGCAGAAGTTGGACAACTGTTGAAAACAACGTTCAAAGTGCGGCGGTTGCAAGTTGGAAGGCAGAAAACAGCCTGGTTGCGGATTTTGCGTATCAAGTTGAACAATATGATCCCAAGACGGGTCTACTGACGCTGACGATGTCCGCGACGCCTAAGGTATATGTAGAAGGTATCAGCGCAGCGTTTACTGCGGCGGCAAGCGGTATGGAAACCATGGAGGCTCCGGGCACTGCCGGACCGGGTAATACATTTCGCTGCACCATGCAAATTCCTGCAGTTGATGAACTGCGGCTGAGCGTTGCATTCAGTCAGAATGGAGAAGCGCACAATCAGCTGCTGGATACGATTACCGGGTTGAAGGGCAGCTATCAAATGCAGGTGCAGTCTGTGTTCAATGGAAGCGTTCGACGTTCGGGGGACAGCGTTACGCTGCCCGGCGAGGTGGCAACATATATCACCGCAGTAGACTTTGCACCCGGCAGCCGTGAGTATATTGTAGGCGATCCGTGGAATTACCCTATTTCCGGAAAGGTGGAATTGCTATCAAACGCCGCCGTGGTCGCTACAGAGAAAATACCCATCAACGATATGTATACTGCAGATCCTGAACATGGCTTTACTCCATTTGGGCAGGTCACTTTCTATACCCGATTTACCAACGAGATTTCGGTACCAAGAGGAAGTGAATTAAAACTTTTGATTACCGTAATAGATAACTTTGATATTGAGTACACGCAGGAGATACCTCTTTCGGAATAAAAACAAATCATCTACAAGCGCCGCTCCCTTCCCGCATATGCATATTGGGCAGGGAGCGGCGCTTGTATTTGTGTTGTGCAACGCTTAACCCGCAACCATGTTATGGATTGTTTTGTCAGGATATTATTGTGCTATTTCCCTGTTTTCGTTTATGATACGTATAGAATGGGGGGGAGCATATGGGGTTATCTGAAAAGATATTAGAGCTGAGAACAACCGCAGGCTATTCACAGGACGAGCTTGCTCGGTTGCTTCATGTGTCCAATGAGGGCGTTTCAAGATGGGAAACGGGTAGCGCACGGCCTACTCCGGATAACCTGGCTGCACTTAGCAGACTGTTTCAGGTACCGCTTAATGCGCTTATGGGTATGGCGGAGGAAAGCAAAGCTGCTGAGGTGGAACGAAAATTGAACCGGGAGTTACTGCGAATAACGCGATCCTGCCACCTCGCATTCGTTTTGGCAGGAGTCCTTTTTGTGGGGCTGGCTATCGGCATATGGATCAGCGCGGCACACATAACGGAACTCAATGATCAAGTGATGGTGCTTTTTAGCCAGATTTCCGTGTTGAAAAACGAGGCCTTGCTTAGCAGGCGCGATGCAGCGCCTTCGACAGGATGGCGGGCCGAAAACAGCCTTGTTACACACTATGCATATCAATTGGAGCGATATGATCCCAAGACGGGCATCATGACGCTCTACATATCTGCGACGCCTAAGGTATATGAACAGGGCACAACCGCAGTTTTTGCAGCAGCGGCAGACGGCATACAAACCGTAGAGGTTCCCGGTATAGTTAATTCGGGCAACGCATTTACCTGCACATTGGAAGTGCCTGCTGTTGACGATTTGCGGCTGAGTATCGCGTTTGTTCAGAACGGAGAGGCACACACGCAGTTTTTGGAAACGATAGTAGGATTAAAGGAAAACTTGCAACTGCGGGTTTGGTCTGTATATGACGGCGAAGTGAACCGGCAGGGGAATGCGCTTACATTGCCTGGTGAAATCAGCGTACATACGATACCCGTCAACAATGCCCCAGGCAGTAATGCTGTAGAACACTCACTTTGGAGCTGGCCAATATCCGGCAAAGTGGAGTTGTTGGCGGATGGCGTGGTAGTTAAAACGGTGCAGATACCGATCGACGATGTATTTATCGAGAGTGGGCTTATCGGTGAATACAGCGAATTTACCGAGGTTACCTTTTCTGCCCGGTTTTCTTCCGAGATATCAGTACCCAAAAGCAGCAAACTGGATTTAGCCGTTACTGTAATAGATAACTTTGATATTGCGCACACGCAAACGATACCTCTTTCGGAATAAGACACAAATTTTCTACAAAAACCGCTCCCTCTGTGCATATGGATATTGGGAAGGGAGTGGTTTTATGTTTGAAAGGCGCAATACCCGCGCCTATGCGCAGGCGCAGATTCGCGGCGCGCCGGAATACCCGCAACTTCATGGCGTAGCGACGCTGTATGCCGTGGAGCGCGGTACACTTGTGATTACGGAGGTATTCAACCTCCCGTATACGCCGGGAGAATGCAATACCCACATCTATGCGCTGCACATCCACCAGGGAACGAGCTGCACCGGTACCGCAGAGGATCCCTTTGCGGATACAGGGGGGCATTTCAACCCCGCTAATTGCGAGCATCCGCATCACGCGGGAGACCTGCCGCCGCTTTTTGGTAACGAGGGTTATGCCTGGGGAGCAGTGGTGACGGACCGTTTTACGGTGCCGGAAGTAATCGGCCGTGCGCTGATTATCCATGCCGGTCCGGACGATTTTACTTCCCAGCCCGCGGGCAACGCGGGTGCTCGTATTGCATGCGGCATTATCCGGTAAAAAGCGTATAGGGATAGACAAATATTTCTAAAACGGTTATAATGGTCCCATCAAAGAAAGGTGGTGTCTGTTTGTCGGTAGTACTGTAAGGGCTTACGAATAATTGATCGTTGCAGAATTGATGGACGGTTATTGTCGTCTTGTTCTGCTATGGGCCTTACAGAATTCCTCGGCAGACTGATACTGGAAATCAGAGCAATCGCTTTGTTTCTATTTTGGTATTTGTAGGCACAGGTTTTCCTGTGCCTTTTTCATTTCAGTGCTGCATGCAGGCTCTTAAGGCAAGGGTGTGAAACG
>JAEZIE010000169.1 GCA_023416175.1 Bacillota bacterium | reverse complement strand
TGCTAACCGTCCAAAAGGTGTTTTTAAATGTCTTAGTCCGATACGTAGGGAAGAAGGGCAACGACACGGGCCCGCTTGATCGCGATCGCCAGCTCGCGCTGGTGCTTTGCGCACACGCCGGACATCCGGCGGGGCATGATCTTGCCGCGCTCAGTGATGCACTTGCGCAGGCGTACGGTATCCTTATAGTCGATATGCTCCATCTTATCCACGCAGAACTGGCAGACCTTGCGCCTGCCCTTACGCCCGCCGCGCGGACGCATTTTGCGTTCTTCCATGGTTATTCCTCCTATCCATTCAATCCTTGGGTGAGGGCGCCGGACGTACTCCTTTTATTAGAAAGGAAGCTCGTCCTCGCTGATGTTTTCAAAACCTGCAAGGTCCGGCAACGGCGAAGCGTTCTTCTGGCCGCTTCCCGATGTGTAGGCGGGTGCGCCGCCGGAATACGGGGCGCCGCCTTCCGCGTTCTTGGGCGTGAGGAATTCCACCTCGTCCGCCGTAATGTCAAGAGACATGCGCGTTGCGCCGTTCTTGTCCTCGTAGGTACGGGGCTGCAGTTCGCCTACCACCGCCACTTTACGGCCCTTGGCCAAAAAGCGCTGGCAGTTGTCGCCCAGCTGCCGCCATGCGTTGATGCGGAAAAAATCCGTCTGGCGCTCGCCGCCGGCCTGCGAGAAGCGGCGGTTGACTGCGATGTTGAATGAGCATACAGAAACGCCTGATTGTGTGGTGCGAGTTTCCGGGTCATTCGTCAGGTTGCCGATGAGAAAAATCTTGTTCATGCTTCAACCTTCCTTTCAGGCAGCGTGTGCCGCGCACAGACATGCAAAAGCGACATCGTTACGCCTCTTTCCGGGTAACCATGTACCTAAGCAGACTTTCGTCGTTCTTAAAGTTACGCTCGAGCTCTTTGGGGAACTCCGGCGCACTGTTGAACGTCATCAATACATAATAGCCTTCGGTCTTGTAATCGATCGGATATGCGAGACGGGTTTTACCCCATTCGTCAATCTTCGCAACCTCACCGCCGTTGGATGTTACGATGTCGGAATACTTCTGGATGAGGGTTTTGATGACCTCTGCCTCAAGCTCCGGCGTGATGATGTAAAGTGCTTCGTATGCGTTCACGCATTTCACCTCCTTATGGTCTAAATTGGCCGGACATCCGTGTGCCCGGCAAGAAGGACGTTAGCAAAAGGTATTGTAGCACAGTTGTCCCCCGCATGCAAGGAAAATCCGAGATTTCCGGTATATTGGAGGCCTTTAACGCGATTGCTTTGGCTTTTTCTTTGGTCAACCCATGTGGTATAGTAAAATCTGGGGGTGGCACAGTGTTCAAAATTGGCGACTTCTCCAAATTAACCAAGGTTTCTATCCACATGCTTCGGTATTACGATGAGGCGGGACTATTTGAGCCCGCATACATCGACCCGTTCACGGGCTACCGACAGTACGCAATCGAGCAAATCCCGCTGCTCAACAAACTCGTGTTCCTGCGGGACGCGGGCTTTACCATAGCCGAAATTTCCGCCGCCGTAACGGAAGGGGACAAGTGTCTGTTGGAGCGGTTTGAGATAAAACAACAGGAGATTGCTACCCCGGTTGGGCCCATTGGCCCAAAAGTCTTGAGGAATCCGGAGCGTTTGACTGGAGCGGCGAATTCAATTTCTAATGGGTGACTTCCTGATACGAAAAAACACCGCACCTTTTGGATGAGCGCGGTGTTTTTTTGCTTTGATACGATTTATCCGAATGTCACACAGATGGTGGAGAGGTATCCGGTCTGCCCATTCGCCTCGGCTTTGTACCAATTGCCCTCGGTGGAAAGGAGCTTGAGCGGCGTACCCGCGGCAAGTTCGGCAATCACGGGGAAGCTGCTGCCCGGGCCGCTCCTGAAGTTGGCGATAATTCCGTCCTTGACCCGCGCCTGCAGATCCGCCAAAGACGGGGCGGCGGTTTCAATCGGCATGGAAACGGAGGAAGCATCCTTGGTCAGGTATTTGACGCGAACATAGCCGTAAGTATCCCCCACTTTGGCCGTGAGCCAGTATTTGTCCACCGTGCCAATCACTTCAATGGCTTCGCTGGCTCCAAACTCATAGAGCGTGGCGGCCTTGGTGCTGGGGGATTTATAGAGGAAGGTCTTCTCCTTGGCAAGATAAATGGGATGTACGGGCACCATGGTGTTGGGGTCCATCAAAAGGAACTTGGTTTGCACATAGCCAAGCTTGCCTTTTGATGTTTCCACCTTGCACCAATCCGGTCCAACCTGCAAAATCTTGAGCTTCGCTCCCGCGGAAAGCGTCACTACCGTCGTATCCTTGGTGGAGGAGAACCCGGTGCGCACCGGCACATTGTCCACCACCACGGTGGCCGCTACAATGGGTGGGTCGGTCCGAAAATCCACGGGCTGCCGATAGTTCGAGTAGCTTACGATATCCGCTTTGAGCGTTTTGCGCAGCGCTTCGTTCTTTTCCCGGTTCTTCACAATGGCGCAGACGGTGCCCGGCGGGCAGTTGTAGAAGATCCACTGCGCAACGTGGGGCAGCACTCTTACGCAGCCGTGGGAAAGGTTTTTCCCAAGGCCATTGTAAGCGCTTTTGGACATACTGGTGATGGATTTGCTGTCATACATCACGGAGTGGATGTATACGCCGCGCACCACCTGCGTCCAGTACTGCGCGTACTGGCCAAATGCCACAAAGTAGCCGAAGCGTTCCTTCAGATGCCCCAGCTTGAATGTGCCCGAACCGGTGGGGTTTTCATTGTTGCCCGTTGTGCACAGGCTCTGGAGCACTATGCTGTCATAAGCTCCGGTGGAGCTTTTTTGATACACGGTGATGACCTGGTTGACAAGGTCGATGTCGATCTTGTAGCGGTTGGGGTCGGTATTGTCGTAATCGACTTTGCTGGTATAACCGGAAAGCACGCTGGCCTTCGCATCCTTTGCGGGCAGCATGACGGCAAACAGGAACAAGGCCGCAAGCAGACCAGACAAGAACCGTTTCATATGGTAGTCCTCCTGAGGTTTCATCCGCCCGGAAAAACATGGGCGGCTTTCTTTACTCTAACAAGTATGGTTCTTAGGTACAATACTTTCGCGGCAATCTCTTACGGATTTACAAAATGTTCATGGCTCCGCGCTGTATTCTGCCGCACGAATGAACCGCCTGGGGCGCACATAGCATAAAGGAGGCGTTCATCATGTGGGTCATAATAGGATAGCCGCCAAGAAAAGGCGTTTTTGGCGGCCGGAGGACGGGAGGGCGAGTGCCCTTGCAAAAGCGCATCGGGACGGGGGTGTTTCTTATCTGTACCTTGGGCGTTTACTTGCTATTACACGGATTTTTCTATGGTGAGTGGGCAACCCGAACCTTCTCTCCCTTTTCCTATGAGTTCGTCCAGCGCGAACTTTCCTCGCTTAAAAGGAAGTATCCGGATACGCTAGAGGTGGAGGTGATCGGCTATTCCCGGGAGAACCGCGCCATCTACGCTGCGCGTGCCGGAGATCCTGCGGCCAAGCAGCATGTGCTGATCCAGGCAAGCATCCACGCGCGGGAGCATATGACCACGCTGCTTGTCCTGCGACAGCTGAAGCGGCTATTGGAGCGTGGCGTGCCTGAAGGGAGCATGGTGCATATTCTGCCTATGACCAATCCGGATGGCGTGACCATCAGCGAAAAAACAGAGGCATCGCCGGAGTTGATGGCCATCTATGAACGGGACCTATCCCTAGCGTACACAGAGTTGCCCTTGAAACAATATCTACGTACCTGGAAGGCGAATGCAGCGGGCGTGGACCTCAACCGCAATTTTGACGCGCAATGGCAGCGCATCGATACGACGCCTGGCCCTTCTTTTGCCAATTACCGTGGAACAGCGCCGGAGAGCGAGCCGGAAACGCGCGCGCTTGTCGAGTATACGCGCAGCTACCCCTTTCAAGCGACGGTAAGTTACCATGCGACCGGGAGTGAAATTTATTACGACTTCGGCAATAACGACGCGGTAAATAAGGCCGGGTTGACTTTGGCTCGCGCTGTGGCCCGAGAAACTGGATACAAGATTGTACCGGACGACGGGACCTCTTTTGGCGGATTTAAGGATTGGGCGATTGAGCGTCTGAACATCCCCTCGCTGACAATAGAGGTGGGAAAGCGCCGCACGCCACTGCCGGGATATGAGTTTTTTCTCATCTGGGAGCAAAACAAAGACGTGCCGTATATCTTAATTGATTTCATTAAATATTCCCATGCCACGGCTTAAAATTTATTCGATACAGAAGAAAGCATATTAGTCCTCATGGTGGTACGTACGTGCTTAAAAGCAACAAGAGGTCAAAAAGCAAGCCAAGACGAGATAACGCATAAAAAAGCTCTGTTTCATTAAAGAACAGAGCTTTTTTGCCGATAACAGGCGAAAAATAGCCTCCACGAATTGACAACCGTATAAATGGTACGTTAAGCTAAATGAAATACTAGCCATATCATATTCTACGAAAGGAGACCGGAAAATGAAAATTGCTTTATGCGGTTTAGGTAAGGCGGGTTTGCAGCTTGCCGGTCTTGTCACACAGAAGCCGGAACATAAGCTCGTGATGGCGTTCTGCCGCGACGGTGGGAAGAAGGCGGGAAAGACCATATCCGATGTTTATCCCTACAAGGGCTTCACAAGCCTGATTTATGAGGTCAGTAAAGCGGAAGAAGCGTTTGAAAAGGACAAGCCTGACGTACTCATCGATTTTTCCAACAAGGAAGCCACGCTGAAAATGCTGCCCGCATGCGCGAAATACGGTGTGAAAATGGTGGTATGTACCACCGATTTTTCGCCGGGAGACATTGCGCTGATGCGGAGGACGGCATCTGATACGCCCGGCTTTGGGCTTGTGCTTGCGCCCAATATTACATTGGGTATCAACGTTGTGATGAAGCTTACGAGGGAGACGGCCGAGTACCTGCCCCAGTTTGACTATGCCATTACGGAAAAGCACCATTCCCGGAAGACGGATGTTTCGGCCACCGCTAAGAAAATTGCGGACATGCTCAAGGGTATCCTCAAAAAACCCGTTTCTCTCAATTCCATACGTGCGGGCGGATATGTGGGCCTACATGAGGTCATGGCGGTCGGCGATTATGAGCGGATTACCATCATCCATGAATCATTCTCCCGGCAGGCGTTTGCAAACGGAGCCCTGATTGCCGCGCAGTATTTGAACGAGCGGCAGGGTTTCTTTGAAATGGAGGATGTCGTCACGCAGTACTTTAAGAAGTAATGTCACTTATATTTAAAAAGAACCGCCCCATCTCCGAGCGGTTCTTCTTTTTAAACTATTGAGCCGCCTGCTTTCTTCCTGTTGAGAGCGGGCATAGCACCCGGCACCGGTTGCAGTTGCAAACGGAGAATCCGCGCGCGTTTTCTGTATAGGTATAGCTTCGGCAAAGTTTCTGGTTGACCGTTATGCCGTCGAGCGCATGTGGTGGGCAGGCGTTCAGGCAAACGCTGCAGCCGTTCACGCAAGAAGTTTCCAAAAGCGGATCGGATTCGAGCCCCGCATCTGTCAATATTACGCCGATGCTGACCATATTGCCGAATTCGGGGTGTATGAGCAGCGTATTCCTGCCCAAATGGCCCAGGCCGGCAAGCATGGCGGCATGGCGCATCGACAGGATGCCGCAGCCGCGCTTGTTTTCTTCCTCCCAGTATTCGTATGGGCTGTCGCAGGGCAGAGGCACAGCTTTTATAGAAAGCTCCCGTTCAAGCGTAAGGCTGGCCTCATAGGCGATATGGTCTACTTCTGCAATGCAGATTTCGGTCGCGTGGTAATAGGCAATACGCGGGTTTACATGCCGTAAGCCCAAAGGCATCCGCTTTAAAAAGACGATGACCGTACGGCAATCCGGATAAACATCCTGCGGGTGAAATCCTTCGGGCGCGCCCGAAAACCGTTCTATTCCGGCAATGCCGCAGGCGTCTGCGCCATGAGCGGTTAAAATTCGACGGATCTCCTCTTTCATATGCATTGCTCCTTTATTCTGATCGTTAGCGGACGCAGAAAATATATTGCTTATGGTATCACAAGGGGTAATAGATGTATATCTTTGGTTTTTCTGCGAGAAAAAGTATCGATATATAGATATAGAAACATTTTGCGCAATTAGAAGCAAAAACAGCAAAAAAAGGCATTGAAGCCGGGTCGCAACGGGTATAAAATGACAGCATACAATCTGTGAGTTGTTGGCGCAAAAAATGGATGTGGTGTTCGTTGTATGGAGGTCGGACAATGAACCATGCGGTAGAAGCGTATATCAATCGTTTTGAAGGTACGCCCAAGGTTTGGCTTCGTACGCTGATCGGTTTTATGCGCGCGGAGTTTCCGGAGATACCGGAAGCCATGTCCTACGGTATCCCAATGTACCGGTTCGATCAGACGTATATCGGGTTTTCTGCTGCAAAGACCCACCTCGCCATGCATACGCTGGATTTTGAGGAAATGGAAAAGATGAAAAGTGACTTTCCGCGCGCTACGTTCGGAATGGG
>JAEZIE010000140.1 GCA_023416175.1 Bacillota bacterium | reverse complement strand
GAGATCGATATGATCCCGCAGAACACTGCCAACGTTTCTGATGCGGAAATCGTACAAAAGGTAGAACGTTTCCTGGAATGGCTGGATGACAACGAAGACGTTCAGGATGTGTTCCACAATGCCATCCTGCCCGAAACCGAAGAGGAAGATTAATTTTTGAATAAAAAGCGGTTTTGCGCCGCTTTTCTTTTTATGGAAAAAGGGGGAGTAATATGAAAAAAGCAATTGTTTGCGTGCTGCTATGCGTACTTGTAGCTGCCGTCATATCCTGCAAATCCCCGGAGGAGATCAACCAGGCAGTACAGCAGCAGAACAAGGAGCCCCAGCAGATCATCATTCAGCAGCCCGTCCAACCGGAAGAACGTTTATTGAGCGTCACCGGCAAAGGCAAGGTAGACGCAGAGCCGGATGTTGCGACCATTCAGCTTTCCGTATATGTGCAGGCGGCGACGGCAGAAGAAGTGCAGGCACAGAACAGCGTGTTGATGGACGCCGTGATCACCGCAGTCAAAGGCCTTGGCGTTGCGGAAAAGGATATCCAGACGCAGGAAATCACCGTATATCCCATCATGGATAACCCTAAAAATACACAGGAAATCACGGGATACAGCGCGACCAACAGCATTACCGTAAAGCTCCTGGATGTGAAAAAGACTGGTGAGCTCATTGCAGCTGCCACCCAGGCGGGCGCAAACGAGGTCACAAGTATTAATTTCAAACTTCTGGATGAAACGGCAGCCTACGAACAAGCGCTTGCGGACGCGGTAGCCGATGCGAACGCAAAGGCCGCCGTTATGGCAGAAGCGGCGGGCGCACAGCTTGACGGCCCCATGACTATGCAGGAAGGTACAAGCTATACAACGGATATGAACGAGCAGCTGCAGTATGCAGCCATGCCGGCTAAGACTGATACGGATGTTACAACGCCTGTTCAGGCGGGTCAGCTTACCGTGAGCGCTGAGGTGACGGTCCAATTTAAGCTAAAATGGCCAGCGGCGACACCTGCGCCAAGCGCAACACCCAAACCATAAGCGACTATAGAACATACGCCGCGATCCTGTAACAGGGTTGCGGCGTTTTTTATTATATGGATGTAAAAATTCCTATGATTTTCCTGCATATACGAAAAGGAATACGCATAACAGCGCATGAACCGGCCAATCACCCGCATAGATTACTCTAAGAGTAAATGCGAGGAGGCGTAGACCGTGCGCGTTTTTGTTGTAACCAAAAGAACACTTCTGATTGCCGCCGCGGCCCTGATACTGATTGCGGCAGGCATTATCGTCGCGCTTACAGCCGGAGAAGGTGGGGAGACCGCCCAGACATACTCCAGCATGCAGGGGAATAATTACGAGCTGGAGGTGCTTGCCGGCAAGCGCAAGGAACTTCCGGTTTATAGCGTAAGCAGAGAAGATAAAAAGATTGCCTTGACCATCGATGCTGCCTGGGAGGATGATAAAACGCCCTTTATTCTTGATCAATTGGATCAGGCGGGTATCAAGGCAACATTCTATCTTTGCGGCTTCTGGGTCGATAAATATCCGGAGCATGTTAAGACTATATTCGCAAAAGGGCATGAACTTGGAAACCATACGGATACGCATCCGCATATGAGTAAGCTTGATGCAACAAAGATTCAGAAGGAATTGACGGTGCTTGACGATAAGATGGAGAAAATCACCGGCAAACGCTGCAAGACCTTCCGCGCGCCATTTGGCGAATACAACGACCTTGTCATCAATACCAGCGAAACTATGGGTTATACGCCGGTGCAATGGGATATCGACACCATCGATTGGAAGCAGCGCAGTACGGAAACCATTCTCAGTTCCGTTGTACCTAAACTGCATCCCGGCGCAATTATACTCTGCCATAACAACGGGTACAACATTGAAGAGTATCTGCCCAAGCTGATTGCAGCGGCAAAGGAACAGGGTTTTGAGTTTGTGACAGTAAGCGAGCTACTCTTGCCCGGCGAAACCATGATAGACGTCAATGGCGTACAGAAACCTGCAGGGTCACAAGCAACAACGCAGGAGGAAGGGTTGGAATAAATCCGGTCATCCATATGCCTCCAAGCGTATATATTGGGAGCTATAAGAGGGAAACGCGACGTTTCCCTTTTATTTTGCACGCGAATATACGTGCTTCCTTTCGCCGCCCAAGGTTGTCAAAACGGGCGCTTTCCCCTATAATAAAGTGGATTTGATATGCGCTCAAACGCCGATCAAAGGAAAGAAGGACTATTATTGCAGACCAGTGACTTTTTTTACGAGCTTCCGCAGGAACTGATCGCGCAGGTTCCAATGGCGGACCGCGCCGCATCCCGCCTGCTCGTATACAATAGAGGAAACTCCGCCTGGACGGATACCGTGTTTTCCAAGTTGCCCGCTTACCTGAAACCAGGCGATGTATTGGTGCGCAATACTACGCGCGTCATCCCTGCAAGGCTGTACGGCACGCGGGAGGATACGGGCGGCAGAATGGAATTTTTACTGCTTAAGCGCCTGTATGGCGACGTCTGGGAGTGCCTGGTAAAGCCAGGAAAGCGGGCAAAGACCGGCCTGACATTCCAGATATCCGATGAGCTGAGTGCCACGGTACTTAACAGCACCCCGGATGGAGGCCGCCTGATTGAGCTTCACTATTCCGGCGTGTTTGAAGAAGTGCTTGACCGCGCTGGGCAAATGCCGCTCCCTCCATATATTACGGAAAAGCTTGGGGACAAAGAGCGCTATCAGACCGTCTACTCGCGCGAACGCGGCTCAGCCGCGGCCCCAACGGCGGGATTGCATTTTACCAATGCGCTGCTTGACGAAGTCCGGCAAAAAGGCGTAGAAATCGTGGATGTGCTGCTGCATGTAGGCCTTGGGACATTTCGCCCGGTTTCCGCAATTACGGTGGAGGAGCACCACATGCACGCCGAGTACTATGAGGTGACGGAGGCCGCAGCAACCGCGATCAACAAAGCGCGTGCAAACGGCGGCAGGGTAGTTGCCGTAGGGACCACCTCCTGTCGGACTCTTGAAAGCGTAACGGACGAGCATGGCGTTGTCCACGCGAAAAGCGGCTGGACGGATATTTTTATTACGCCAGGGTACCGGTTCCGCGCAATCGATGCGCTCATTACCAACTTTCATTTGCCCGAGTCCACGCTTTTGATGCTTATTAGCGCATTCGCAACGCGCGAGGGTATACTCAATGCATACCGCCATGCGGTAGAAGAAAGGTATCGCTTTTTCAGCTTTGGTGATGCGATGCTGATCGTATAAAGGAGTGCCATGCAGTATTTTTCTTATGAAGTAACAAAGACCTGCAAACAATCCGGCGCGCGCCTTGGCGTACTCCATACGCCGCATGGCGATATTGAAACGCCCTGCTTCATGCCCGTGGGTACGCAGGCCACCGTAAAGGCCATGACCCCGCGCGATCTCAAAGAGGTCGGCGCGCGTATCATACTCTCCAACACCTATCATCTCTATCTTCGCCCTGGCCATGAGCTGGTGCGCGAGGCTGGGGGCCTGCACGCCTTTATGGGCTGGGATCGGCCCATTTTAACGGATAGTGGCGGCTTTCAGGTATTCAGCCTCGGGGACAATACCCGAATCATGGAGGATGGTGTGGAGTTCCGCTCCCACATCAACGGCAGCCGACATTTCTTTACCCCGGAATCTGTTATGGAAGTAGAACAGGCACTTGGCGCTGATATCGCCATGTGCTTTGACGAATGTGCCCCTTATCCGAGCGATCACGCTTATACCCGCGCCGCCATGGACCGCACCCACCGCTGGGCGGAGCGCTGCAAGGACGCTCATACACGGAAGGATCAGGCGCTCTTTGGCATTGTACAGGGCGGCATGTACAAGGATCTGCGCATCGAAAGCGCAAAAGCAATTACCGATATGGATTTTATCGGTCACGGCATCGGCGGCCTTTCGGTTGGAGAGCCCAAGGAGATCATGTACGATATGCTCGAAAGCATGATGCCCTTTATGCCAAAAGAAAAACCGCGATATTTAATGGGCGTGGGCAGCCCCGATTGCCTGATCGAAGGCGCAATCCGAGGTGTGGACATGTTTGACTGCGTATTGCAGACGCGCATTGCAAGAAACGGTCTGGCCTTGACCCGCTTTGGCAAACGGATGCTAAGAAACAACGAGTTCTCGCATGATTTTTCGCCCATTGAGGATGGCTGCGATTGTTACGCATGCAAGAACTTTACGCGGGCCTATGTCCGCCATCTCATTAAGGCCAAGGAAATCTTAGCAGCGCATTTGATTACCATGCATAACCTCCACTTTACGCTGCAGCTGATGGCGGAGGTCCGGCAGGCCATACGGGAGGACCGCCTACTGGATCTCAGACAGGAATGGAAGGAAAGGGGCGGCATGGATTGAGCTTGCACATCGTCAGCCGCTCTGCTGGGGAAACCATCTCTTTGGGCGCACACATTGCCAAGCTGCTATTTCCCGGCGCGTTTTTGGCGCGTTCTGGGGACCTTGGCGCAGGAAAAACCGCACTTTCACAGGGGATTGGAAAGGGCCTGGGCATAGATAACGTCACAAGCCCTACGTTCACAATCTTGCAGGAACATGCTGGAAGGCTGCCCCTATACCATTTTGACGCATACCGCCTGCAAAACACGCAAGGGCTATATGACATTGGCTTTTCGGAGTATGCTTCGGGCGAAGGCGTCATATTGATGGAATGGCCTGAAAATGTGGCGGACGCTCTTCCCAAGGCAAGGCTTGATATTCTCATAACAGGTAGCGGAGACGTGCCGCGCGCCATTACGCTATATGCGACGGACGCCCGCCATCAGACAATCCTTGACGCGATGCAGCAGGATTGGGAGTGTACGACATGCTGATACTTGGAATTGAAACGGCCAGCTCTACGGCCTCGGTCGCGCTGCTTCAGGACGGGACGCTCATTGCAGAGCATAGCGTCCACAATACGCGCACACATTCCGAGACAGTGATGCCGATTGTTGATAAAATGCTCACAGACCTTGGGTTTATGCCGAACCAGCTTGACGCAATTGCCGTCAACTGCGGCCCAGGCTCGTTTACCGGCGTACGCATCGGCGTATGTGCTGCAAACGCGATGGGGGCGG
>JAEZIE010000124.1 GCA_023416175.1 Bacillota bacterium | reverse complement strand
TCGTCTAATTGTCTTTCTGCATAGGGCTTCTTTTCGCCATAGGGCTTGTCGCCATATGGCTTCTTTCCGTACGGTCTGTCCCCTGCCGGGCGGTCACCGTAGGGTTTCCTTTCGCCGTAAGGTTTCTTTTCGCCGTAGGGCTTGTCCCCTGCCGGACGGTCGCCGTAAGGTTTCCGTTCGCCATAAGGTTTCTTTTCGCCGTAGGGCTTGTCCCCTGCCGGGCGGTCGCCGTACGGTTTCCGTTCCCCGTAAGGCTTATCTCCATACGGCTTCTTATAAGGTCTGTCCCCCGCAGGACGATCGCCATAAGGCTTCTTGTCACCGTAAGGCCTGTCCCCTGCCGGACGGTCTCCATACGGCTTCCGTTCCCCGTAAGGCTTATCGCCATAAGGCTTCTTGTACGGTCTGTCTCCTGCCGGACGATCGCCGTAAGGCTTCTTGTCGCCATAAGACCTATCGCCTGCCGGGCGGTCGCCGTAAGGTTTCCGTTCCCCGTAAGGCTTATCACCATACGGCTTCTTATACGGTCTATCCCCCGCCGGGCGCTCGCCATAGGGCTTTCTATCGCCGTAAGACCTGTCGCCTGCCGGGCGGTCGCCATAGGGCTTTCTATCGCCGTAAGGCCTGTCGCCTGCCGGACGATCGCCATAGGGCTTTCTATCACCGTAAGGCCTGTCGCCTGCCGGGCGGTCGCCGTACGGTTTCCGTTCCCCGTAAGGTTTATCACCATACGGCTTCTTATACGGTCTGTCTCCCGCCGGACGATCTCCGTAGGGCTTTCTTTCTCCATAAGGCTTGTCGCCATACGGCTTTTTGCCATACGGCTTATCGCCTGCAATTTTTCGGCCTTCCGGGCGCGCGTCCCGTCCGCCGCCGGATTGCCTGGGTTTGCCGGGACGATCATCGCGGCCGCTGTAATTGGGCATACTGTTTGTTCCTTTCTATTCCGCCAATGTGGGGATAATCGCTAGAATGCGCATAGTTGTTGTGCCGTTGTTCCTGAGTTCATGGTCTTCCCCGGAGCGGCACAAATGTGCGTCGCCCGGGGCGAGTGTGATATATGCGCCGTTGTCCAGGACCGTTGCCTCCCCTTCGAGCACATAGTAGACTTCCGCTTCCTCCTCATGCAGATGCCTTCCAATGGAACATCCAGGCTCCAATGTAATGACACTAAGCAGACGAAGGTGCGGGATGTGTTCCTCAAACAGTGCAGCCATGCCGACTGAGCCGTCCCCGCCCCGCAGGTTGGACTTAACTTCCGCGTCCATGTCCTTTTGATATCGTATCATAAGTTTTCCCCCTTTGGTTGTGACTTTTATTTGAACGCTGTATCCTCTGCCGCCCATGTTCTTCAGGGAACGGCAAAGAACGACCAGATTTCACATTCTAGCGTTCCCCAAAAATTGAAGCGGGCCGCATCTCATTCGTTCCCGCTTTCCTGTTCCTGCGTGAGGAGTGCATGGCGCATTAACTCCTGGATGCGCGCGTCGTCTCCCTTCAGGTAAAGATACCCAAAGAGCGCCTCAAGCCCCGTCGCCGCGCGATATTCCCCGATGGATGCGCTTTTTGGTATGGTGCCGATGTGCGCATTGCGACCCCGCCGGTAAACCGACGCCTCCTGCTCATTTAAAAGCGGCAGAAGCCGTTCGCTAACCTCGGCCTGAGCACTTGCGCGCACTTTCTTGGATGCCTGCATGTGCAGGCTGTGGACGGTAGCGTCGCTTTGGTGTAATAAAAGCGTTCGCACATACAGGTCATACACCGTATCCCCGATATACGCCAGCGTCAGCGGCGACATCTGCATGGCGTCGCGTGCAGGCGCATCTAAGAGAAGCTTTCGGATATCTTCGCAAACACTCATATGCGCCCCGAAAAGCGTTCGAGCACCCGGCGGTTGCAGGGTACCTCCACGCCGTGAATTTCTGCCATACGGCAAACCTCGCCCGCAAACAAGCTTAGCTCTGTGGGTTTATTGGGTTCGTTTAGATCGCGGGCGAAGGAGGAAGTCGCCTCATATGGCAGCTTCTGAACCGCCGCAAGATGCCGCTCCCTGAGATCATCAGGAAGGCCGACACCCTCTTTTTTTGCCATCAGCAGCACCTCATCAAGAAGCCCGACTAAGAACTCCCACATCTCCCGGTTTTCCCGAAGAACGCCGATGGAAACGTCATAGTATGCGGTAGCCTGCCCGTTGGAACAGATGAAGGACCATTTGACCCAGGTTTCCTTTACGATATCGTCCGGCGTCTCAGTGTTTACGCCGCTCTCATTGAGCATGCGGGAGAGCGTGCGCATGGATTCAGGCGCTTTTGCCGCGGGAACCCCCGGCACGCCCAGAAGCACCCGGATAATAGGTCCCGTCTTCTCAATGACACCGGGCGCTGTAATGCGGCTGAACACGTAGATACAGCCATCAAGCGCTATTCCCAATTGGGCATAACTTCGCACCCGTTCATGGGTATTAACGCCGTTGAGCATCGGGACCAATAACGTATTGGGCCCTATGCAGGGCTGTACCTGTCGTACCGCTCCCTCCAGCCCATACCCCTTAGTGCACAGTAAAATAGCATCCTGTATGCCGGCTTGCGCGGGGTTGTCCGTACAAAGTGCGGGGGAAACGGTGAAGCTTGTCCCCTCGTCCACCAGAGTCAGCCCTTGCTCGCGAATGGCAGCAAGCTGCGCGCCGCGCGCAACCAGCGTGATGCCGTCATATTTGGCGCAGAGCTTGGCCGCCAGGTATCCCCCGATGCCGCCCGCGCCGACAATCATGATTTTCAACTATATTTCCCTTTCCAGCGTGCGCCGAAACTGCACACCTCGCCTAATTGTATTATAAGCGAAAACCGAAAAGGGGGCAATTGGCAAACCTTATTTCTGGGGCTTTACTCCTGAAACATCCAAGGGACGGCCAAGGTACCCAGGCCGATGCACCGGACCGGTTTCTAGCTTGCGGGGGTTTAAACCCGCTTTCCATCGGAAAGCACTTGGTATCCCTTCCCCCCGAAGACTATTTTTCCAAGATAAAGGTTTACTCAGTCACAGGCGCGGGTGTGACGCCCTGCTGCATGGCAAAATAGGCCGCGATGCCCGCTACGATGCCCGCCGCAAGCTTTTTCTGGTGGGCAGGGTCCTGCAGCTTTTCTTCATCGGAGGCGTTGGACAAAAATCCACATTCGATGATGACGGCGGGCGCAATACTTTCACGCAATACAAAATAATCCCCGGGGTTGGCTGGCCGCTTGGGATGGCCGATGGTCTCGCATACCGCGGTGATCACCTGAGTTGCCAGCTTCTCCCCTTCCACAGAATCCTTCATGTAAAACGCCATGGGGCCTTTGATGGAGCTATCCCGGAATTTGTTCATGTGAATGCTGACAACGGCGCATGCCCCGTCGCTCCGCATAATCTCGCGGCGCGCCTCCATATCTGCACGTTTGGTTTCCGCCAAAGCGTCTTCGTTCTTTCGCGTCATTACCACGGCAAACCCGGCTTCCCTCAGGCCGCTTTCCACAAGCCTGGCGACCTCTAGGTTGATGCCAGCTTCCTCTACGCCGCTCACGCCGGAGGCGCCTCCGTCTTTCCCCCCATGCCCGGCATCGAGCACAATGAGCGGCACCCCGCCGCTGTCTGTCTGTGCGGGCAGGTTTTGCACGACAGGCTGTAACAGAGGCGACCAAGCGCCCGCTGCGGAAAGCGCAAACAGACTCACCGCAAGCACCACACCCATCCAATCAAAAAACTGTTTCCCAAGCCTTGGCTGCTTTTCCAACGCAATGCCCTCCCCGCTTCCTTCAAATGCCGACCGTCGGCGCAGGCTTTTGCACAGGCGGTACTTTTTGCTGTTCCTATATGATATTCCGATAAAAACGCGCTTATATCTGTTTGCTTTCCCCACTTGCGGGCATTTTTTGCACGTCTTACTGCGGTTTGACTGCATATGCATTGCATTGTATATGCGCAGCACTTTGTGCATATGCGCATATCTATCCACATCATGCACAGGGTTATGCACAGGTTCGCCGCCATATTATCGTCATATTTTTTTGTTATGCACAGTTTGACACAGCGCATATACACACTATGCCCATTTGTGAACATACAGTGCGTCCTTCCAAAAACCCCGTATTTCCGGCACTTTTTTGCGCATGCCACAAATATGCACAAGATTTATATACACGAAACTTTAGACGCACATATACGCATCAGAAAAGCTGCGGGAGAGCCGCTTTACGTTGTGCACAACGGGGCAGTGGCAAGTTCCCCGGCTCCAAACCGCAATATGCCCGACACTGGCGTAAGAACGAAACATGCCTGTTTGTGGGAGTTTTTTTGGAATCATCGATCTGGATTATCACTCTCGTTTCGTGTCGGTTTTACGGTGAATAGTGCGAAAAAGAAGGGAGTTTGACAAATATGGAACATGCATTTAATAACGAATACTGATAAGAGATTTGTTGGAAAATGCAACAGCTTACACAAGAGGTTGTGTAAGCTATCTGAAAAGCCATTGGCCTATTATCCGTAGTGATGCTAGGAGATGCAGCCTTGTATTATGTGAGAAACCTTGATTACAATGCCCCGTCTTTTTCACTTACCGAGCTGCAGACGCAGCAAAATGGAACGTCAAAAAACGCCAAAGCGGCGGCGTTTGCCTCGGCTTCCCCTTCGAACAGCCCGAATACAGCGGAGCCGGAGCCCGTCATGCCAGCGCCTAGCGCCCCCGCTTTCTGAAGGCGCGCACAGAGTGCGCCGATTTCGGGCAGCAGGGAAACCGCCGCAGGCTGCAGCGCATTATAAAATGCGCCGCCCAGCGTCTGAACGTCTCCATCCAGAAGCGCGCGTATGGCTTTCCCCGTATCGGGATGGGATACGGGCAGCTGTAAGCGCGAAAACAGCTGCGGCGTGGAAATGCCCGCCTGCGGTTTTAAGAGTAAAAACCACAGCGGCTTTTTTATTGGAGGAAGCGGCTCAATTTTCTCCCCAATACCGCCAACGCGGCAGGGTTCCCTGTTCAGGCAATAGGGCACATCTGCGCCGACCATGCGCGCAGCTTCATAGAGCTGCTCCGTACTGAGCACGCCGTACTCCCGCTGCAGCAGCAGCAGGGTTTCGGCTGCGTCGGCGCTGCCGCCGCCAAGCCCTGCCTCAGCAGGAATACGTTTGCTTACATGGATGTGCGCACCCAAAGTCCGTCCGGCCAATTCAGAATAAACCCCAGCCGCCTTTGTTACGGTATCGTCAGGGGGCGTATCCATGCCTTCATAGGTCACCAGAATATCGTCTGCCGGGGAAAACGTAAGCGTATCCGCTAGGGAGACGCGTAGGTTGAGCATATCCAGCTCATGGTAACCGTCCTCCCGACGAAACAATACGTCGAGCGTCAGGTTGAGCTTTGCGTAAGCCAAAGTCTGCAACGGGTCAGGCCTCCTTTGTGCGCGCCGGGCACAGTCTGAGATTTTGGCCCGTCAAATGCAAAATGCGCGAATCGTCCACGCTGACCAACCGGGAGAAGATGCGTTCGCCGTAACGCTCCTGCAGCTTTTCGGAATTGAGATTGCTGGCAATCACCGTATGCAGACCGGCGTTGTGCCGCTCATTGAGTATGGAAAATAAGTATTCCAGCGTGATGTTGTTGATCATGGGCTCCGTGCCAAGATCGTCGATCAGCAGCAACGGAACGGTCAAAAAGGATCCTGCGGCATCCGTATTCTGGCGGATGCCGGAAAGCAGCTGCTCCATAAGCGTGTAGGCCGTCACTTTTTTTACGGCAAACCCACGCGCAAGCACGCGGGCGGCGATACTGTTCAATAGAAACGTCTTGCCCAGGCCCGACGTCCCGAGTAACAGCAAGTTTCGTTTTATCGTGGCGGGGAAGTCTTCCGCATACCCTTCCGTAATACGGCGGGCCGCAAGCATCTGTTTTTTTTGCGCTTCAGATGGAAATATTCCGGCATCAAACGTTTCAAACGTCTCCCGTTCGTCAATTTGGGAGGTGGCGCGCGCCTGTCCGAGCAGTTTTTTTTGCAGGCACGTGCAGGGCGTCCGATGGGGTGCGCCCACATACCCGGTATCTTCACAATATTTGCAGCGATGCTGGAGCGTCAGATACTCCTCGGGCAAGCCAACAGCGCACAACAGCGCACGCTCCTCGTCTCGGAGTTTATTGAGCGCCTCGTTTGCAGCCTTTGCCGCTCCCACCGCGTCCATACCTTGGCGAATGGCTGTACCCACAAAAAGCGCCGCCGCGCGCCTTTGCTCAGCGATGGCCAAAAAGCCGGGGTCTAAGGCATACGCTTCCTCAGTACGCCGCAATAACGCCATGCGTTCCTCCTGGCGAATCCGTTCATATTCGGCTTGGATCTCCGCAAACGACATATTACGCCTCCTCGTCCAAATTCACGAATATATGGGCGATCTCTTCGTCGGAATACTTTTTCTGCGGGTAATCCATGGACTCTTTCACGCGCTTAGCGGAGGGTTTTTCCTCCCGCGCATTGAGCTGCGTCTGCGCCTGTTCTGCGGTTTTTGCGCCGCCTTCCAAAAGTTCCTTGAGCAGCGCACGCAAATATGCATAGGGCCGTTCCTTGCCCTGCGCATGCTGCGCCGCAATCAGCAGGACATCCTTTTCCATGCCCTCCGCTATATAGCCCGCAAGCTGTGCACGCTCGAGCGGGCGCGCCGCGCGGCCCATGCCCATGGCGGAAAAGACCTCGCGCGCGAGCACGGAGTCTGCATCCTCCGCAGTAAAGAGTGCGGTGATCGCCTCGGCTGTGAGCGTACCTTCTCGATAGAGGCGTTCGAGTACGCCGTTCAAATATTGAAAGCTCGGGCGCTCCGCCTTGGTAACGGCGGGGCAGGCGGCGAGCACGGCGTCCTGCGTAAAGCCCCAGCCCTTTGTCCATTTTTCGTAGAGTTCCAACTCGTCCCGGGTGGGACGGCGGCTTTTATTCCAGCGCTTGAGTATGGCGGCAGCGCCCCCTGTTTTTTCTTCATATGCTGCTGCGTATTCTTTGGCGTCCTCCAAAGTGCTTACGCCTTCCGCCGCCCAGGCACGCGCAACGGTATCGATATAGTTGACATGAACCCGCGTTCCTTTTTGGGAAAGACAGTGGGAAATCAATTCCAGTACCGCTTCCTCCGTCAGCCCGTAGACCTCGACCCAATCGTATAAATACCTGAGTTCCTGGGCACGAAGCGTGCGCGGAGCAAACAGCTGCTGGGCCGCCTGCACAAGTTCCCCGTATTTTCCGGGAACGAGTATGGGCTCACGGGGGCGTTCGGAAGGAGCGGTATACTCCACCTCCAGCGGATCGGCGCTCAAAATACGCATGAGGCCTTCCCGTTGCCAATAGGCGCACGCATCCAGCAACTCCTGTTCGGATAACCCCAGCGCCTCATGCATGGACCCTGCGGAAAAAGCCGGATAACGGCAGAGCATTAACCCATATAGATACACGCGCAACTGCGTACCGTCGGCCGCAGGCATATATTCAAGCAGAAACAGATTGTCTACAGGCGTCTGCTCCAACGGCAGCGCTTCCTTTGCAAAGCGAACGGTCATATGGCACTCCTTCGTGGTGGATAACGTGCTTATTATAACATACGCCGCCCTCCTGCCGCCACGCATGCGCACACCATGAGACGGTAGAATACCGGCATTTTCCCACCAAATTTTTGAGATTTCCTCTTTTTGTGCGTCCAAATGTGCAAATTCTTAGCGTCATAACTGGGGATTTAGCATATACATAAGGAGCAAGTCATGTTTGGCTCCTCAAAAGCGGAGCACTTCCATCGTCGACACACCGGCTCGTCCCTTTAAGGAGCGGTCGCCCGTGGTCATAATCGGCCATTGTAATTGGAAATAGGAGGTAGGCTATGGAACAAGGTGTTGTGATAATACCCATGTATCACACCAACGGAACGCACTGCGGCCTTGCACGCATCCGGTTCATGGGGAATACTGCGCAAGTAGATGTACGGTGGAGCGGCAGGCCGCGTAATGATCTGGAACTTGTACTGCTTACGGAGGATGGGCCTCGCACTGTGCGCAACGGCAGAGCCCAGATTGGCTCCGGAAGAAGACTCCATGGTATAGCTGCAATCAACGAACAAGGCAATTGTGTTTGCTGCGGCGCCGTACGCGGAGAAGAGCGCGCATTTGCCCAATCTATGCTCCAGCTCCGTCTTGGATTCCCCTTCCCCCGTGACCGTGATCGTGACCGCGACCGCGACCGGGACCGCGACCGGGACCGCGACCGGGACCGTGACCGCGACCGGGACCGCGACCGGGACCGCGACCGGGACCGGGACCTCGACCGGGATCGCGACCGGGACCGTGATCGCGACCGGGATGACGGTCTAGGCCGAGTCATTATACCCGGTCTCCCGCCCTTGCCCATACCTGGCCGACAGAGATCGGCAGACCTGGCCACAGAGGAAACAGAGGTTTTCGCCCCAACAATGTATGATGAAGCCGAAGCAGGTGAGCAGCAGGCTTACGAAGTGTTTGAACCGGCGGAAGAGGGCCCGTTTGGCCCCGCTGTCAGATCAATCGGCGAAGACGATGCCGCCACAATGCTCGGTTTCGAGATGCCCATGAATCCGGGTGGTCGGGTCAGTCCGCAGGGGTATATCTACGGCGGTAACACGTCCGATGCGACACAGTATGTAGCAGGGCAGTTTCCCAATGCGGTGGAAACATTTTCATCGGCCGGGCAAACCGATTGGGCAGGCCAATCCGCCTCGTATTATGATGCCCCCGCCCAGCCTACCTTTTTCGAGCGGGCTGTGCCACCCGCACAAAGAGCCCGACCTGTAAGAGAACAGCCCCCGGCACCAGTGCGGATGAAAGAACAGCCTGTTCCGCCTGTACGCAAAGAACAACCCGTTCCGCCTGCGCGCAAAGAACAACCCGTTCCGCCTGCGCGCAAAGAGCAACCTGCTCCGCCTGCGCGCAAAGAGCAACCCGCTCCGCCTGTGCGCAAAAAAGAGGAGATTCCCGTAAGGCCTGCTCCGGTTGTTCCGCCTGCGCCCCCGGCTCCTGTAAGGCCCGCGCCCGCTCCGGCGCCCATGCCTGCTCCGTGTCCGCCGTGTCCCCCCTGTCCCGTACCTACCCCCTGTCCGGAGCGCCCTCCGTGTCCTCCGTGTCCCGCGCCAACTC
>JAEZIE010000055.1 GCA_023416175.1 Bacillota bacterium | reverse complement strand
GGGGAGGACATGAGGTTCAATAAAAACGTCCCTTTTGCCTTTAGTTCCTTTCGCAAAAGGTCGGCTTGCTGATCGTTGTTTGCAAACACGCTTTCTTTGATTTCCAGTATCCGAAACGGTTCCATTTGGCTTCCTCCATTGAAAATTGAAGTCCAAGTGCTAATCGCAATTTACGCCGCAACGTCCTTGTAAACAGCAAGATCGGTGTACAGCTCCTGCTTGAGCGGATTGAGCTTGTACTTACGTACGCGGTAGATGGCGTATACGAGCACCGCCACGTTGGCCGCAAGCGAAAGCGCGCTTACAGTAAAGAGCGCAACGGGGTTATGGCTGGCTTTCACCGCGAATATGGTATCGTCCACAAATGTGGGGAATGCCATAGTGAACATCATCCAGAACGCCAGCGTATGCGCCCGGTGCTGCAGCCATGCGCCTTTTTTAATAAAGAACGCCGCAAGCGTGGGGGCGATCAAAAGCGCCGCGCCCGCATAGAAGGAATGATCGGACACGCAGTTGTACACATACGCAAAGTTCCAAAGGTCATAGGCGATCACCCAAAACCACAGCATATCCGGCCACATCATGTCCCGCCGTTTATCCTGACTCACATAAATGCCCATGCAGCCCGATATGGTGACAATGTTCAAGATACCGGCAATGCCGTTCATGATGTTCCACGGCCCACCCACCATCATGACGCCATCCACAATGCCGCTGAGGTTGAAGCACTCAAAATCGCGGATGCAGGCTTCCAAGATGTTGATGGCGAGTATGAGCGGCGGGAAAATGACGCGGAACTTGCTCTTTTCCACCTTGGGCACCATGCGGATGAGCAAGAAGCCAAGGCAACCCGCAAGCGCGGAATATACCTTGACCCAGTGGAACCAGGTGCCGGTGCTGGAGCCCGCCCCCGCCGTATTGGGCCATACGAATATGGTCAATACAAGCGGCAGCGCAAAAAAGCAGGCGAGGGCCGTCCATTTGTTGATGCGGGAAAACTCGTTGAGCAGTATCAGGCCAAGCGTTACGCCTAAGAACATCAGCCACGTATACCAGGGAATCGATTCAAATAAAAACATAGAACCCTCCTTGATCGTCTTTCCATGTAAGGCAGTATCGCGGACATGCTGCCGCACGGGCGGCAGAAAAAGATGTGCCAATCTGGTTGGACCAGAATACACGCACAGTATATCATAATTGTTAATTATACGTCAATTGAAATAGACCAGTATATATTTCGTGTCTGGCACATGGGAAAGACGATTGTTTTCGGCAGATATTCGTGATAAAATATCTCTGGTACGTGGCTGAACCACGGGACAGGGAGGCAAAACAGATGCAGTTTGCAAAACTCAGCGCGCCTTCGCTCAAGGAGCTGTTTGTACAGGAACTCGAGCACATGATATTATCGGGGCGGCTCACCATCGGCACACAGCTTCCGCCGGAACGGGAGCTGGCGCGAAGCATGCAAATCAGCCGCGCTGTTGTCAACGCGGGCCTAAATGAAATGGAAAGCAAGGGTTTTTTGGAGGTGCGCCCGCGCATCGGCACGTTTGTGGCGGATTACAGGCGTAAGGGCACTGCCGATACGCTGCTTTCCATTATGAAATACAACGGGGGGCGGCTGCAGCGGGACGATATCCGCTCCATATTGGAAATCAAGGAAGTGTTGGACCGTTTGGTGGCGCAGCTCGCCATTTCCGAGATCACGCAAGAGGAAATTGAATGCCTCCGCACGCTGTCCGATAAATTTCGGGCGGCAGACACACCGGAGCTTGCGGCAGGCGCGGCGTTTTCGTTTTATCATGAGCTTGCCCTGATTTCCGGCAATACGCTCGTACCGCTCATTTACTATTCCTTCAAGGCGCCCATATTGAGCCTGTGGGAACGTTTCTGCATCAAGTACGGTGTGGCGGCGCTGTACCAGAACGCGGCGCGGCTTTTAGAAGCCATAGAACGGCGCGATATCGCTTTGGCGGAGCAGGCGATTGAGGCTTCTATCGCCGCCTGTGTCAGCGGCCCGCAGCAGATTTACAGCGAGTGACGGATGTTCCGTTGAAGCCCATAAAAAAACAGGAGGCGCTGCCCCCTGTTTTTTGTTTTTGTGTTACATATTCTTGTTGGACAAGCCCTTTACCTTCTGCCTCGTGATGGCGCGCAGGAGCGCTACTTTGGAGCGGGAGGAGGCAACTTCGCTTTCGGCGTGGCTCAGCCGCGCGCGGGCACGCTCTTCCGCTTTGTGGGCGCGTTCCGCGTCGATTTCCTCGGGCCATTCGCAGGCCTGGCAGAGTATGATGACGCCGTCCGTCCGGACTTCCATGAAGCCTTCGGAATGGAACGCGGTTTTCACTCCGTCGCCTACGCGGATCAAAAGCTCGCCTACGGTGAGCACGGTGACCATGGGAATATGGTCCGCGAGCACGCCGATACTCCCCGCGATGGTGTTTACCGTTACGGAGTACGCTTCGTCGTTATAGAACTCGCGCTCGGGCGTTAATACCATCAGGCGGAAAGGCTTAGGCATGTTTCTGCATCTCCCTGTACTTTTCGTGCACCTCGTCCAATGTACCGGACATCAGGAACATCGATTCGGGAATATCGTCCACCTTGCCCTCCACAATGTCGCCAAAGCCGGAAACGGTCTGCTCCAGCGTCACAAAGCGGCCGGGCTCGCCCGTGAAAGCTTCCGCCACATGCAGCGGCTGGGAAAGGAAATTCTGCAGCTTTCTTGCGCGGTAAACCGTCAGCTTATCCTCATCCGAAAGCTCATCCATACCCAGTATGGCGATGATATCCTGCAGCTCATGGTAGCGCTGCAGGCATTCCTGCACGCGGCGCGCAACGGCATAATGCCGCTCGCCCACGATGGCGGGCTCCAATATGCGGGAAGAGGACGCCAGCGGATCTACCGCCGGGTAAATGCCGATTTCCGCAATGGCGCGGGAAAGCACCGTCGTCGCGTCCAAGTGAGAGAATATCGTCGC
>JAEZIE010000034.1 GCA_023416175.1 Bacillota bacterium | reverse complement strand
CTTGCGGAACTGCGGTATACAAAATCCCTTGCATGCCCCTGCCCGCGCCGCTGCAAAACGCATGGGGACTGCATGGCCTGCAAGGAAAAGCATGGAAAGAAGAAATATCCCTGCTACTGCCTGCGCTGATACCATATGTATATCTCCCCATCCGCGTTTAAACCGCCAATTTCCCGCATAGTATTGTAAAAAGGGAATGGGGGGAGCCAAAATGTCCATCTTACCCGGCAGCCTGGGGACATTCGATATCAACCAGACCGTGCTTTCCAACGAACTCAACCGGCTTCTGGTAAACAACGCGCATTGGACCAGGGAGTATATCCTGATCTCCGCCTATCAGGTGGGAGAGCTTGAGGCGGTGGCTAATCAGCTCATGCAGAGCGCGATGGGTATTGCCCGCTTCTTTGGAGGTTATTACGGGGAAGGGCGTGCCGCGGTCCTTGAAAGCCTGGCCATGGTATACAATTATTACGCCGCCCGGACAATTGACGCGCTGCGGGCGAACGATTCCCAGCAGGTGGAGGAAATGCGCAGGGAATGGCTCGACTCTGCCGAGGCGATTGCGCAGTTTTTGGCCGAGCAAAACAGAAACATCGATAAACACACGCTGCAGGCGCTGTTCCAGAATCTTATTGAGCTGACTGAGGAAGAGGCGGTGCAGGTGTTTTCCGGCGAATATCGGGCAAGCATTTCAAAGTACCAGGAAATCATCAGCCATGTGGTGGATATGGCATGGGATATTTCCTCTGCCATAGCAGGCGCAGTGCAACCGGGGAGCCCTCAGTTCTAAGGCTCACGCCTTTGCCGTGGCTCCCCGATTTGTGCAATGTAATTTATAATAGTCCTGTTTTCTATGTATTCGGTCCAATCGGAAATCAGTTTAACCATTGAGCTTTTTTGGCTGTTTATAGCGGCTCTCCAATCTCCACAATATGCCCGTCCGGGTCATGGAAGCGGAACACAAGCTGGCCCCAGTGCTGCCGTTCGATCGGGTGGATGATACGCACCTCCGCTGCGGCGATTCTCTCGTAAGCCCGCTCCAAATCTTCCGTCTCAAAATAGATCAGCACATTGTCCCGTCCCTGCGGGGTCCGGGCGTTTTGCCGATCTTCCTTGTATACGGTCCGTATCAGTTCCTGCGCCTGGTGCAGCGCGAAATCACCTTCCAAGAACACAACGCTGCCGAAATCCTTTTCCACAAGTAAGCCCAGCAAATCGGTATAGAAGGAGACGGATGCCTTGATATCCTGCACCATAACGATCGTGTGGGAGTGACGGATGTGCATGGGGTGATCCTCCTTTTCGGAATGATTGAGATTATCGTATATGGGCAAGAAGAAAGAGTCAACGGGGAAGCAAAAGCCCGAAAACATAGGTTTTCGGGCTTTCTGGCGTTCCCGGCGCGATTCGAACGCGCGGCCTTTCGCTTAGGAGGCGAACGCTCTATCCTGCTGAGCTACGGGAACAAGTATGAAATTGGCCTGTGCATCCACGGGTAAATGGGGTACGGGTTTGATTACACAGCGTGGATATTATACAACCCGGCGTGCCACATTGTCAAATCCGGCCTTGCTGTGCTATGGTGGGGGAAAGGGACAAACGATGAAAAGGAGAGGGCAATATGGACCGCGTCAACATCATCTGCCTGGGCGTTCGGGATATCATAAAAGCGCGCGCGTTTTATGAAGGTCTGGGCTTTACAACACCCAATCAGGAGGAGAATCCGCAGGTCGTATTCTTTGACAACGGCGGAACCAAGCTGGAGCTGTACCCGCTCGGCCTCCTTGCGGAGGACATCGACGCCCAGTCCCCGCCGCCTATTGGCACCGGCTTTGGTGGGATCACGCTTGCCTTCAACGCCAAGAGCCAGGAGGAAGCGGATGCCGTATTTGAACGCGTGGTTGCTTTGGGCGGCAAAGTCGCCAAACAACCGCAGAAGGTGTTCTGGGGCGGCTACAGCGGCTATTTTCAGGATTTGGACGGCTATTATTGGGAGGTCGCCTACTGGGAAGGTTGGAAGTTTGACGGGAACGATATGATCGTGATTGAATAAAAAAAGGCCGGGCGCGATGTGCCCGGCCCTTACTATTTAGTTGCTCTCCAGCAGCGCCGTCACATCCGCCGCCGTCACTTCGTCAAACGAGGCGATGACGCGGTCCGCCCGGGAAAGGTCCAGCTTGATCTGCTCCGGGCTGGCGTAACCGATTACCTTCATACCCGCCGCCTTTGCAGCGGCAATACCGTTCGGGGAATCCTCAAACACCACGCAGTCGGCAGGGTCGACGTGAAGTGACTCTGCGGCATGTAAAAACACGTCCGGCGCGGGCTTGGGGCGGGTGACGGACTCCATGCTGGAGATATGGTCCACATATTCTAGCCCGCCGTTATGCTGCAGCACGCTTTCCGCGTTAAAGCGGTAGTTTGAGGTCGCAACGCCAACCAGGAAGCCGCTCTGTTTCAAATGGCGCAAAAGGTCGAACACATGCGGTATGGCCGGAATATCCCCTGCGCCGAATGAGGCGTGGATGTTGTCGATTTCCTCGTCCAGCAGTTCGTCCGCAGTAACCGAAAGCGCGAATTCTTCAATGATGGTTTCATAGATCTTGCGCGATGGCGTGCCGCGGAATCTTTTTTTGTGCGCTTCCGTAATGGTGAAGTTGAGCCTCTTTGCCAGCATCTGGTGATAAGCGTCGTAAACCGGTTCGGAATTGACAAGGACCCCGTCCATGTCGAACAGTACAGCTTTAGGCAAACGTATAACCCTCCGATTGTAAATAGTGTAATATCTCATCCATGGGCTTTAGCGAGTTCTGCGCGCCAATGGTCATAGCGGCCATTGCGCCGCAGGCGCTGCCCAGGAGCATGCTCTTTTCAATATCCCAGCCGTTTGCAATTCCGTAGGCAAGGCCGCCGTTGAACGCGTCGCCCGCGGCTGTGGTATCCACAGCCTTGATACGGAAAGCTTTTTTTATGACCTCTCGGGTTCCGTCATAATAATACGCACCCTTGTCACCCATCGTGATGCAGACCTTTTTCACGCCCTTAAGTAGGAACCAGTCCGCATTTGCACGCGCCCAAGCATCAAGCGGCATGTCGGCGCGGAAAATCCCGGTGTAGGCTTCGCTTTCGGTCTCGTTAGGGGTGATGTAGTCCACAAACGGAAACACATCATCCGGTATGGGAACGGCGGGAGCGGGGTTGAAAATGGTGGTGACGCCCAGCGTCTTGGCGGTGGACAGACCATAGGCCACCATATTGGCATTGATTTCGTTTTGGGTAATGAACACCTTGGCTTCCCGGATCTGCGCCTTTGCGGAATCCACTATTTCCCGGGTAATGGCCTTGTTTGCGCCCGGCGCGAGCACGAGCATATTGTCCCCGTTCGTATCCACATAAATCACACAGCAGCCCGTCCGCTGATTTGGCAGCGTATAGAGGAACTGATCGTCCACACCCTGGCTTTTGAGGTTTTCGCGCACGCTCTCGCCCTGCGCGTCCGGGCCGATGCAGCCGATAAAGTAAGTCTTTGCGCCTAAAAGCTGCGCCTGTACGGCCTGGTTGGTGCCCTTGCCGCCGAGGTACATATCTACGCCAAATCCATCCACGGTCTCGCCTACATGGGGAAGCCGCATGGCCTTGGACACGATATCGTAATTGATGCTGCCCAGTACCGTGATCGTGACGCTCATAGTGTGCTCCTTGTTAATTGGATAATGATACAGGAGATCAAAAGCCCTGCGAAATCTAAGGAACTCTGCATGCCGATAAACGCGCTTTTTCCAAATACGAATTATACCATGAAACGGGGGGTATCGCAACGTAGGGTATATGGGACGATTTGTTACAGGTTATCATTGTGCTTACATATAGTGGGACGTATAATTATCATATAGTTTTCTTGTTTCCGGAAGATCATGTTTGAAGACTTCGTGTACAGACGTAGTTCTGTTCTTAGTATATAAGTAAAGGTAGAAAGGGTTACTGATATGTTACAAAAAATTGCAGTTTTGATCGACGCAGACAATACGCAACTTGCAAAACTTGAGTTAGCAATACAAGAAATCTCTACACATGGGCGCATCGTTGTAAAAAGAGCTTATGGCAATTGGAAAAAGGACACACTTAAAAATTGGGAAAGTGAAA
>JAEZIE010000289.1 GCA_023416175.1 Bacillota bacterium | reverse complement strand
CAAGAGTATCCCACGGGATATGAACGCCGTTTACCCCCAGCAATAATTGCACCAGCGGCACAAACAGCACAAGGATCAAAAGGTCGTTGACCGCAACCTGTACGAGCGTATGCGCAGGGTCGCCCTTCGTTAGATGACTCCAAACAAATACCATTGCGGTGCAGGGCGCTACACCCAGCAATACAGCGCCTGTTACGAAATCCTGCGCCAAGCCCGCCGGGATGAAGGCTTGAAAGATGACCTTAAAAAACAGGGTCGCCAACCCGAACATGAGGAAGGGTTTAATCAGCCAACTACTGCCGCTGGAGATGAGGATGCCTGAAGAATTTTTCCTCACATTCTTGATGGATTGAAAATCAATCTTCATCATCATGGGATAGATCATCACCCAAATGAGAACGGCAATGGGGAGGTTCTGCCCTGCGTATTGGAGTTTTTGCAAAACGGCCGGGATACCGGGCAGAAATTTCCCAATCAGGATGCCTGCCGCCATACACAGCAGTACCCAAACCGACAGATATTTTTCAAAAAAACTGATACCTTGCTTTTTTTGTTCGCTCATTTCGTTTCACCCGCTTCGTCCTTACGAGCCTTCGAAGAAAAATACGTTTCCAGATTTTCGGGAAGTTGATAGGGATCCTGCTCCGGTGTTCCCTGCTTGGCGTTATATACTTCCCGCAGGATGGCGTCTACGATAAGTTCCTTTGGCGGCGCTGTATATTCGATACCGTTATATACCCACACACGGCAATCCACGGTATCGCCGCAGAGATCTCCGCAGTCCTCGCAAACCGATTCCCGCAGCTCCACGGCTATGTCGTTTCCGTTCACGCGAATGGTGGGCGAGCTGATAAACCGGTACTTTATGGCTAACTCCCTCGTTGTAATGTTCACCTTGTTTACCCTGACCTCGTATCCGGATGCATTAAGTACCACGGCAACGTTGGAAACCGCTTCGTCCAGAGCCCTTTCCGTATCCTGGCACCTACCGCAAATCGTCGTATCCAGATACAAAAAATCAATGTTGATCGGCTTTTTCGGCTGTACCTGCCCACAGCAATTTTCAGAGGAACAACAGCATTTACTCATTTAGCACACTCCTCACAGCAATTTCTGTTTTCTCTGCAAATACAATTTTCCTTATCTGATGTAATAGCGCAGAAAAACTGCTTTGTTTTCCCGATGGTATCATCATCCAATGAGTAGTAGGTCCATTTCCCTTCATTTCTTCCCTTGACCAGCCCGCATTCGCAAAGAAGTTTCATATGGTGGGACAGTGTGGATTGAGACATATCGAATTTCTCCAAAATCATACAGGCGCAAAGCTCTCCGCAGGAGAGCATATCCACAATCATCGCTCTTTTGGGGTCGCTTAACGCCTTGAATACTTTTATATGTTCCAGATAGTTTTCCATATTGTCATCTCAAATCTATAAACTTCGATATGAGCATTATATGTGTCAAGATCGGGAAATGTCAATATAAAATGCGTCCATAATTTTGAGGAATGTTTAGATTGCTGCATAGCCAGGAGGTGAAACATGCAAATAATATGGTGGGCTTGTCCTTACGCCATTTCAATTGGAGGCTGCATCAAATACTCGAGTAAAGTGATACTCCAATTCTTTGGATGTAATCCCTATTCTTATTGTCTTATGGCTGCTTGCTTGGGACGGCATGCAATAGAAATAATAGACGTCAGCCAAACAGAAAAGAATACTTTTCTGACACAGACACTTTGATTATTACAAATTAAGATACAGGCAGGGATAAGGCTATGCTTTTGACTGAGGTTTCTCTTGCTAAGCCATTATCTCCAAAGCCTAACACATTACAATAATCTTATGCGGTGTGGTTTGAGCTGGTATACTTCTGGTGGTAATGCCATAGACCACGGTCAAATTCCTGTTTGCAGGATTTCCGGTAAAGCGTTGCCCATTCTCTAGCAGCATCTGCGTTGAAGGGGAAATATTCAATTTTAAAGTTCCATCGCTGCTTATCAGGTCGGTATCAAAATAGGCCACTTTTACATTTAGGTATTGTGAGGCCTTGGCCATAACAACTGCGTGATATTGTGGAGGGAAAATCAAAATGACTGGGAGATCGGCATCATAGAATCCGATGACCGTATCTCCTACTGACACCATTGCATGGTCTACAAAATAAGTATCGGGGGTCACTACGAAATTTACGACATCCCCATCTCCGTTTTGTACGGATATTATTTTAGAGCAGCCGGATGTCTGCTCATCTCCCGTCCAGAAATCACTAATCATATGAATCATGCCGGAAAACGATAGAAAATTCGCCATTTTTATTTCTCCAGACCTGTTTAAATTGCATTATACCATATGGAATTGGATTGAACTTTATGCCAGATGAGACTGCATGAAACAGGGACAAGGCAAGGCCGGATAAAAACCCGGCCTCCGAATCCAAAAGGATGCTTATAATCTAACATATGTGCTTATGTGGTGGTGGTTGTGGTGGTGGTGCGCCGACGACGGCGGCGACGACGGCGACAGCAACAGCAGCAGCAACAACACCTACGTCCAAAGATAGACACATGAATCACCTCCTTATGACGGGTATATACTATTCTATTAAAAAACGTATATATTGTTTCCATTTGGCAGGTTTATTGCGCAGGTTTTCACCCAATATACCGGGATAGTAGAAAACATAGATCGAAGCAAAAAAAGCCCCGGAAACTCCGAGGCTTTTTCGTACATTCATTTATGGATGAAGCATCTAGGATGAGCCGAAAATTGCTACAGTTTTATTTGTCGTTCCATTTATCCTGGGCGTTGGCTTCATCACGGATTTCGTTGCGCATACCATCAAGGGCATCCCTTCGCCTTTCGTTTTTCTCCGAAAGCGTCTTTTTCATTTTGTCATCAGGCGTTTTTGCAATCATTTCCTCAGCGGCTTCGATGTTATGGATCGTCATATCGATGTTTTTCTGGATTCTCGCCACATTATCGCTCCGATCATCGGGCTTATTGGTATTCTGGTCTTTCATATGATCACTCCTTTTTGATAGTATTGTGCGCCCCAACGGCGCGCTCTATGTACTGCTTAAAATGGTACGACGAACATGTTGACTATCCGGGCTGCGTTTTTATCGGGTTGGGAAATACTTCTCAAGATGTTTCAATAAAATTCAAACCATTCCGAACAAGTGCATGGTATAATTGGACAACCGGATGCAACAAGCTGGCCGATAAAAACTATACAAGATCAGGCTTTGATGTATGTGTCATCCTTTTCTTGTTAAAGATTATAGGCAGCAAGGAGACTGCATGAAATGAAACGTTCGAATATGTTAATAAATCCATTAGGCCAGCCCGCTAAGCTCTTGGGAAAAACAAGGCGCCGCAGGAAACTGCGCCGTACCGCCTGGATTGCGGGCATCGGCTGCGTACTGACCGTAGCGACGCTTTTCCTTACAGGCGTTCTTAAAAAAGCGCCCGCAGCCGTCAATGAACAAAGTGAAAGCGATCAGGCAACCATATCAAATTTTGTTGCTCAGAATAAGATTGTTACATGGAAGGGAAGCCAGCCTGTTTTTCATGGAATACCCAACCTGTCCGCTACCGGGTCATCCATCCTTCTTGTGTCTGAGGATGGTATGCTGCCCCCTGTGCCCACGTCTGCAGTTGCACTTGGCACTGAGGCAGGTGGTGTAGCGTCTGCGTCTACCCTAGATCCAGCTCTCCAGCCGACTCCGGAGCCCACGCCTGAGCCCACACCGGAGCCCACACCTGTGTCCACGCCGGAGCCTACGTCTGCGCCGATCAATGTGGACGAATTGGTAGACTTTTACATGGTAGAAGCGGACCAGTATTATAACGATATGGGGTATTCCTCCAACTATTATGAGTACACCGAGAATGACCTCTACCTGCTTGCGCAGCTTATATACGGGGAAGCGCGCGGGGAATCGACAAAAGGGAAAATCGCGGTCGGCAACGTTGTGATGAACCGCGTGCTGTCCCGTGGATATCCCGGGGAGACCATAGAGGAAGTCATCAAGGCGCCGGGCCAGTTTACCGGTTATTCATCTTCCATACGGCCAAACTCGTCATGCAAATCCGCTGCAAAGCGGGTGCTTCAGGACCAGGTTTGGGTTATCCCACAGGACGTCTACTTCTTTAACTCCGAACGGCCGGAAGGGGAGGATTGGGGCGGACACAGCTTTTATATAAAGATAGGTGGGCATTGCTTTTACCGGGAGAGCTATAGCGGACGAAACAGAAACGGAGACATCCCCCCGGCATTGTTCGAGCGCACGTTCAAATGGCCGCAATACGGCTGCAAGCCCGGCAAACGGGCATCCCGCGTCCAATATATGCTCAACCAACTGGGATACGATGTCAAGGCCGACGGTTATTTTGGCATGACGACCAAGGAGGCTATCATCGAGTTTCAGAACGATAACAAAATGGAAGCGGACGGCGTCGCAGGCCCCGGTACCATTAAGGCGCTGATCAAAGCGTTCGGTCCGGAAAAATACTTGAAGAAATATCGTTAATCGTTGCATAAAAAGCCCAATCGGGCTTTTTTGCGTTAGGTCGAATTTCATCGTCGGTTGCATCAACTGTTGGAACCATATATACTGATGTTGGTTTAAACTTCCACATATGGCCCAAAAAACAACACATTTGCTATCGGATGCGCTTAGGGAGAACTTGGCATGGTTTTAAAAAGATTTGCCAGAACGGCCCTGCCCGTGCTGATTGCCCTGCTTGTAATTGCGGGGCTTTTCATTCCCGCACGGCTTGCTGGCAGCCGGATGCCCCAGGCTCAAAACGGCATGCTTCATCTGGAGGATTGGAACAAGAAGCAGGCGTTTGCCGTGAGCGGTCAGTGGGAGTTTTATTGGAACAGCCTGTTGAGCAACGAACAGATCAAGGAGAGCGGCCGGACGCCCATTCTCGTCAATGCTCCCGACAAATGGAGTCAGTATACAATCGACGGGGTGAACCTGCCCGAAAAAGGAAAGGCAACCTATCGGGTCCACGTAACGGGCGCTCAGGTGGGCGAGATCTATGGCGTACGTATCAAGGACATGAAAAATGTCTATCGGCTGTACATTGACGGCGTTCTCATCGCGCAAAACGGAAGTTTTGGCGACGATTTGTCCGCTCCGGCCTCAACCTACCTGCCTCAGCTTGCCTCGTTTGCCCCTGCGTCAGATAGCTTTGATTTGGTGATGCAGGTAAGCAACAGCTTATACGGAACCGGCGGCATGCTGGAGCCGGTCATGCTTGGGACCTTTGCGCAGGTTTTAGCCTATGACCGGCAGCTCTCCAATGTAGTTACCTACGCCATGACGGTGCAGACGATCTCCTGCCTGTTCTTTCTCCTCTTCTTTCTTGCGCAGCGCAGAGAAAAAGAAGCCTTGGTTTTGTCCATTCTTGCTGCCGATATCCTGCTACGCCTGTCCATCATTGGAGGCACGCTGTTTACCATATTTCCCGATATATCAGCGGTATGGCTGTCGCGCCTTTACCTTTTATGCACGCCCTGGGCAGAGTTTCTGCTGTTGTATTTCCTCTATCTTGCCTACGGACGGCTGGTCCCAAGGTGGCAGGTTGGTATCTTGTTTGCCTATACTACAGCGGCTACGCTGTTTATCCTTTTCTTTCCGCCCGATATCACAACATTTGCTCACCGGGCGATGAATTACATCCTCCTGCTGGCAATGGTCCTTGTAACGGTTCATCTGGTTCGGGCGGCGTGGCAGGGCCGCCAGGGTGCGCCGCTGCTGCTGTTTCCTATGGCGCTGACCTCGTCTCTCATTTTCTACGGACTTTTTTTGCCGGATAATTCAACCGGGTATTATCTGCTGGATACCTCGGCATTTCAATACATGATATTCGTGGTCGCGCAGATGGCTGTGGTTGCCATGCGTTACCGAAGGGCGTACGAGTTGGAAATCGCCCATCTGAAAGGGCAGATACGCCCGCATTTTATCCATAACGCACTGACCACCATCATCTCGATTTCGCGTTCCGATCCAGAACGGGCACGCGAATTGCTGGTGGATTTCAGCTCCTATTTGCGCGGCTTCTACGATTATGAGCGGGACGAACTGGTTTCTATTTCACAGGAATTGGAGTTGGTTCACGCCTACGTTGCGTTGGAGCAGGCCCGCTTTGGAGACAAGCTTCGTGCCCAATACCGTATTGATATGAAGGATTTTCTGCTGCCGCCTCTGATATTACAGCCACTGGTCGAAAATGCGTTCATACATGGCCTGCGCGAGAAAGAAGACGGCGGCACCGTTACGGTCTACGCGAGGGGAGTCAAAGGCGGCTAGATACGTATCGGCGTGCGCGATGACGGCGTCGGATTGTGTACTCTATCCGTGTCGGCACGGCAGGGGGTGGCCATCGAAAACATCAACCGCCGTTTGTCTCGATTGTACCGGACCTCACTTGTCTACCTTGTACCGGAGGGCGGCGGGTGTGAGGTCTATTTTGAAATCCCCTGCAAGGAGGCGGCGATAAAATAATGAAGGCGTGGCTCATTGACGACGAGAGGCCTTGCCTGGACGAGCTGGCCTGGCTGCTCAAACAATATCCCGATGTAGAGCTTGCGGGTATGGACACCGACTCCCGGAAGGCACTCGAACGAATTTCGGAATGTGCGCCTGACGTGGTTTTTCTGGATATCGACATGCCTAAGCTTGACGGGTTCGAGCTGGCGTTGCGTATCCAACAGATCTACCCCAGCATCATGGTCATTTTTGTCACGGCCCATCCGCAATATGCGCTGGATGCATTCCGCGCGCATCCGTTGGACTTTTTATTAAAACCTGCCCGGCAGGCAAAGCTGGATGACTGCATCACCCATTTGCGCAGGCAATATGCATTGCTTCACCCGGAAGGAAGAGCGAAATGTGCGCTTACCATCCGCTGTCTCGGTCCGTTTGAAATTTCCTGCGAAGTGGAGATCAAATGGGGTACCCGCAGGGTCAGGGAACTTTTTTTGTACCTGATTGGCCGGAACGGCTCTCCCGCTTCTAAGGCGGAAATGTTGCGCACACTGTTTGACGAGCAGGACGACAAAAATACCGTTCACAACCTGTACATGACGATTCATCGGCTCAGAAGCCTTTTGGTTATGCTTGACCCGGAACGCAAATTTATCCGGCTGACGGAGGACAACGCGCTCATGATCGCGCCCAGCGTTTGCGACTATACTGATTTTATGCGCTTTGCACGGGAGAACGCCGTGATTACCGGGCAGAATGCTTTGGAAGCGGAGCGTATGCTTGCTCTCTACAGGGGAACGTATCTTGAAAAGGAGAGTTTTAATTGGATCGGTGAGAATGCCGATGAAGCGGAGACCGAGTACGAGCGTATCGCGCTCGGGCTTGGTAACGTAATGATTGCGGCGGGCCGCCTTGCGGAAGCGGAACGTGTGCTGACTGTACTGGTACGGCGGAACGCCCTATGCGTGGAAGCGCATGCACTTCTGCTTGACCTGGCCCTGCAAAACAGCAACCGCGATTGTTACTTGATGCGGTATGAGCAGTATGCCCGCATTCTGAAAAAAGAACTGCAACTGAAACCCGCAGCCCGTTACCGAGAGCACTATGAACGACTAAAACGCTAAATAGAACGAGAAAAACCGCTTTGGAATGGAGTATCCCTTTCCAAGGCGGTTTTTTTGTCTGCAAGGCGCAAGGTTTGTGAGATTTTGTGATTGCCCTCTGCTAGGATGAGGACAAAGTCGGGAAAGAGATACAAGGAGCAATCTGTCATCGCCAGCTCCTGCAAGATAGCAGTACGAAATTAATACGTCTTAGAGATGCAATAAGAGTATCACCCGCCGTGGTGCCGGCGTGCTCGAAAGCAGATCGAGCAATAACGTGCAAACATTCTCAAAATCGAGCGGGGAGGAAACCAATCAATGAAAGAGAGAGCATGCAAAAAAATTCTGTCCCTGTTATTGGCGGCAGT
>JAEZIE010000287.1 GCA_023416175.1 Bacillota bacterium | reverse complement strand
CCTTATGGGGAAGATGAACACTATATAAAAGGCATTCATTTGTCTGAATCAAAAACCATAAAGCCTTATCGCATAAAAGAAGCAAGAGTTTCATTCGAATGCATGCTTGAGCGCATTGTTACAGTCAGCGAAGGCGCCAATGCCGGCAACCTGATACTCGGACGAGTACAGATGGTGCATATGAAAGATGATTTGATTATGGATGGCCGTGAAGTGGAATGGTCCAGATTAGATGCCCTTGGAAGGCTTAGCGGGAATAAATACTGCATCATCAGTTCGGTTATTGAGAGTGAAACTAACTGATCCACAAACAATTCGCGTCTTTTACCGTCAATACATTTATATAAAAAATCATCCATAAAGAAAAAACACTTCTGATAAATGTTCAGAAGTGTTTTTTGTTCCAGCTCATTAAAACGGCAGAGAATTTACTCCCTGTTTTGAGATTCGTGCGTTCAACTTTTTAAACGGGGTTCAAGCAGGGATTTTGTATCCGTAATGTGCTCATAAAGGATGCTGCATGCGCGCTCAACATCGCGCGCACGGCATGCATCTAAAAGTTCCACATGCTGTTTCTTAGAGGTAGTGTGATGCATGGGGTCGCTGTAGTATACGCGGATATAGCGGTCAATATTTGCGTGCATCTGCTCGATCAGGCGGAACAGCATCTGATTTTGGACGGGTTCATACAGGGTAAAATGAAAACAGGAATTGAGTTCTTCCAGGCGATTGGGTTCGTCTACCTCCAACGCTTCGTCAATGATCGCCTGGGCTGTATCGATGGTTTCCTGTGTCATGATGGGGATTGCAACCCGGAGCGCGCCAACCTCCAATAAGGTGCGCACATCCATGATATCCTCCATCTCTTCCAATGTCAGCTTGGTAACAACCGCGCCCCGGTTAGGATAGATACGAACCAACCCCTGGGCTTCCAACTGGCGGAAGGCCTCACGAACGGGGATATGACTGACGTTGAGCGAAGCGGAGATTTCATCCTGCCTCAATGGCATGCCGCCCGGCAGAATACCCCGGACAATCGCTGCGCGCAAAACCTGAAAGACCCAATCGCGGGCCGCCATGGAACGCGGCTGCATCTCGTTTGCAATTTGGCCCAAGTTCAAAGTGACATGATCTTTCATTGCTGTTGCAGCGCCTCAAAAAAGGCGCGCATCCCCCTTTTATTTCGCAATATTTTACTACGCCTGCATGTGCGCCATTGCACCTAATACAAGAAGACAAGAGGAACTTGTTTCTTCTTTTAGTATATTATATACGCTGTTTTGCTGCAAGCACTTCTAATATGCGGTTATTCGCCTCCGGCAATAAAAGGGTTGACAGGAATTTGGACCGTAAGGTGTTTGGTAGCCGGCCCCACCACCTGTTTTCCGCCTATCTGAAGCTGTGGGTGTGCAGGAATTACATAGTATTCGTACGTTTTTCCCGGCTCCGCAGTTAAATCCGTATAATGAATGGCACCATTGCTGCCCGGCCATTCCCCAAGCAGCAATGCAACGCCGTGGCTGTCCTCGCGGTATAAACGATAGAGCATAAAACTCTGCGGTGGCATAAATGTCAACTGTGCTCTGCCTTCCACGTCAAGCTGAGAAAGAAATGTCGTTGGCGGCTGCGGCACAACCCAGTAATCGTTTACATTTTCAGGCTCCGTCCCTGCGACGAACACTTCTCGAACCACGGAATCTGGCGGGGTAAGCGCGCTTGCAAGCGCCGCCATATGTGCGTTTTCAAGAGTAAAGCCGTCCAGCCGTACTTCCAGTACGCCCGCGGGCTTTTGAAACACTGGCGCTTGCCTGTTCTCATAGAGCTTGGAAAACACCTCGGTGAGTATCATAGCGGGGTACTTCCCGCCCGTTGCATCCTGCGGCAGCTGGCCGTCTTCAGAGTCGTCATACCCCATCCACACTGCGGCGGCGTATTCGGGATTGTAGGCCGCCATCCACGCGTCGCGGTTGCCTTCGCCTTCCCCTGTCGTACCTGTTTTCCCCGCCAAAGCAAAATCCAGCTCGCCCAGCCTGTGGCCGGTCCCCTCACGGATGGCGCTTTGAAGCATATCGTTTAAAATGAACGCGTTTTCCTCGCTCATCACGCGCTCACGTTCGGGCTCATAGGTATAGAGCGGGTTGCCCGCGCTATCGGAAATAGAAAGAACGAGGGATGGTGTAGAGTACAGCCCGCCGTTCGCAAACGCCGTATACGCGCCCGCGATCTGGTAAGGTGAGACTCCGTACGTAAAGCCGCCTAAAGCCAGCGCAAGGCTGTTATCCTGCTCATCAAATGATATTCCGACGCTCTCCGCAAAGCGCTTGCCTGCATTTACCCCGATATCGTTAAGCACTTTAACGGCGGGAATATTGAGGGACTGCGCGACAGATTCCCGCATGGTTACCCATCCGCGGTATTTTTCATTAAAGTTCTCCGGCTTATATCCGTTAAAATCCGTAGGCTCGTCAAGCAGCATAGAGACTGTGGTATACCGGTACTCCTCAAGCGCCGGGGCATAGGCAATGATGGGCTTGATGACCGAGCCTGGCTGCCTCCTGATACGTGTGGCGCGGTTGTAGGCAAGCGCCGTAGAGCTCTCCCGGCCGCCCATTAGCGCGGCTACACCACCCGTCTTGGCATTTACCACCACCAACGCAGCCTGGGCATCCCCCGCTTTCTCAGGGAACATGGCGGGATCCTTCAATACTTCCTCGCAGCGTGCCTGCAATTGGGTATCCATGGCCGTATACAGGCGGTATCCGCCCGTTAACAGATCGTCCATGGAAACGTCCAGCTGGTTGCATGCCTGCTCCAGCGCAAGATCAATATAGTACCCGCGGTTTTCTTGATTTAAACCGTTGTTAAGCGTAACAGGCTCTTCCTGTGCTGCATTGCAGGCTTGCTCATCAATGTAACCGTATTCCTGCATCAGGCGCAGCACAAGGTTACGCCGCTCGACGCTTGCCTCCATATTCAGATGCGGCGCATAGTGCGAAGGGGATTTGAGTATGCCTGCAAGCTGCGCGGCCTGCGCCACGCTCAGTTCGTTCGCGTGGACGCCGAAATATCCCCGGGCCGCAGCCTCAATCCCATAGAACCCTCCACCAAAATACACATAATTGAGGTACATCTCCAGTATTTCGTCCTTGGAATACTGCTGTTCCATCTGGTAGGCGAGTACCGCCTCCTCAAGCTTGCGGGACATCAGCTTTTCGTTGGTGAGGTGGCTGAGCTTGACAAGCTGCTGGCTGATGGTGGACGCGCCCTGCACATAGCCGCCGGCCTTGATATCCTCCCAGGCCGCACCAAGTATGCGTATGAAGTCCACACCGATATGTTCGTAGAAGCGGTTGTCTTCCGCGGAAATGAACGCATAGCGGACATGCGTGGGAACATCACGCAATGGGATGTTGATGCGCGTTTCCTTGGCGGAAAGGCAGCTTATCTCAGCGCCATCCTTATCATAAACAAGTAACGACTGGGGCGCATCCAATATGCGGCCCGGGTCAAACGCCTCCCACGCATCCAGGCGCAGCACATAGATTGCGCCGAACATCACAAATGATAAGCATAGTAACGTCAGCCCCAATAATACACGCCGTATTGTGCGGCCGCGCCGCGCTTTTAGCTCCGGCGTTCTCTTCTTTCTCTTTTCTTTCTTTTCCGGTTGCCTGCGCAATCGATTTGCCTCCCCCACACAACTTGTACGCTTTTATGGACGGCGTACTACAAACTATCATTCCCACTCTGTCCGGTTTTAACAGCAGATAGAACGCATGGAGGTGCAATAAAAAAACGCACCCATAGGATGCGTCATTGTATTCTTCTTGGGGGTTATCTTCTTGGCACGATCGCCCGGCGAAACCGCGCTTCATAAATGCCCGCGCTGATGGTATACAGAATGTCATACACCAAGAACGCTACCTGGGAAAGAACAACCGCTGCCCAGGCCGGAAGCACCTCGGGAACCGAGAGGGATAGCCCGCCCCAGACATATAGCCCAAGGTAAAGCCCTGCCCCAGCGAATACGTCACAATAAAGAAGTTTTAGCAGTACAAAAAGGAATTTGCTGCTTACGCGCCCCTGCATTGCGGTGCGGAATATGCCAAAATGACCGAGGAGAGCGACATACAAAAGCACCGGCGATTTCTCAGGCAGCAGGAAAAAAGAGAGCGCGGCGCTTGCCAGAAAAGATACAAATGCAGCAGCGTAAGCGCCTTCGCATGCAAGCACATAGATAAACATTGACGCAAGAAAATATAGCGGAACAGAGCCAAAAGGCAGCACCGCAACCGCATACAGGCTCAATATGGTTAGCGCCGTAACCATGGCGCCCAGCGTAAGCTGTTTGGATGGGGGTAACCTTCTGTTCATTGCCCTTCCCCCTTTAACAAAGGTGGCCGTCGCAGCAGCAGTCCAGGCAAATGAGAGCGGAACAAATATCGCATGTGGAGCAGCCGCCCATATACTGCCCGGAACCGCCTCCTGAGCCGCGGCCATAGGGACTGCCTGCATTGTTAACGGCGGCATACGCATTGCGGTATTCGGCATTGCCCGGCTCCTGCTCATACGCCATGGAAAGATATTCTCTCGCTTTGTCGTACCAGCCCTGGCGCAGATAGACGACGCCATAGAGATAATACCATTCCGCGTTGCGTACGGAAATGGAATCGAGCACCTGCTTTGCCGCCTGCAGATTGTTCTGGTTGATGAAGGAGCGCGCACGGGCAAATTCAGCTGCGGAAGGGCCTGAATAGGAGCCTCCCGTCCCGCTGTACGTGCCTCCATAAGAGCTGTAGGAACCATTGTCCCGGCGCGTCGAGGAAGACGCGGTGGAGTTTTTCTTGGTCAGCAGCTCGTACGCTTCGTTAATCTCCTTGAGCTTTTCGTTGGCGAGCTCTTTGAGCGGATTATCCGTGAATTTGTCCGGGTGGTATTTTTTGACGAGCGCGAGATAAGCGGCACGGATCTCTTCCTGTGTCGCATCTTCGCTCACGCCCAAAACCTTATACGGATTCATCCTTTTTGACTCCTTCCAGCACCTGCTTTGTTTTAAAGCGGCAGCCCTGATAGATAATATTTTCAATCAAGCCCTGATTGGACTGTAACTCGAGCAAATCGCAGGCATTTTCCATTTCATGCAGGGATGCGTAAAGCAAAAAGGAAGCACGCTCCTGTGTGGCGTCCGCAATCAAAAACGGATTATAGGAACCCGCCTTTTCATCCTTTTTGCGGTCCTCCCACGCATCTATGAGGTAAATCCATCTTCCCATATGGTAAGCAAGCCAGAAAAGCGCGGTTTTTTGCTTTTCCGTAAGTTTATCATATCCCAGAGCTAGCTGTTTGAGAATATTGGCAAACGCGTCGGCCGCAACATCTATGGAAGGCTCTTTCTGTTTCTCCAGATTAGAAAGCTGCGCAATGCCCGAAGCGATCGCTTGTGCAGCCTCCGGCTGGCGTTTTGCCGCGAGCGTTGCCCCTGCCCTTAGCGCCGTGTGGCCTGCAAAAGCGGGAATACTCTTTTCATCCCGGAAATCGTCTGCGAGCTTATAATAATACAATAACACATTGATATCCGCAGCGTAAGAGAGCGCTTCACACGGACCGATGACGGGCGTCTTTTTTTTCAAAGGCTTGTAGCCGCATCTTTCGGGTGCGCAGGTATATTCCTCACCCGTTATCCCCGCAAGCAAAAGCGCGAAAAATGTGCAATCGTAATCCAGCACAAGTCGGGGAATCTGCCCGTATGTCATCCTTAGGGTCTTACACAAGCCGCAATACCAAGCCTGGTACTGCGCAAGCTCACGCACTTTAAGTTCCGGTTTGTGGGGCGTTACATAGCCGAACATGTTAAGCCCGCCTTTCAAGGGAAGACGATTTACGTCCTACATTTTATCATTTCAAAAACATACTCTACCAGTGTTTTTTGACGAATGTTGGTCAAAACTTTAAAATTATCGTTGCATTTCTTCACTTCAGGCTCCTATAAGCCTACATTCTATTGTAAAGCGATTGCGAAACTGAAAAAAATGCTGTATAGTCGAAAAGATGGCGGTGTTCGGCGAATTCCGCCTATAGTATATCCCGCAGGCATTAACAGCGGATAAAAGTTTAAAATACATATGTTCTGGAGGTAAAGGTGTATGAGTGAAGTCTTAAAGGGCGCCTGTATTATCGGTCAATCCGGCGGTCCTACGTCTGTGATTAACGCAAGCGCCTATGGCGTGATCCGTGCCGCACTGGACAGCGAAGCTATTACAAAAGTTTATGGCGCGGCCCATGGCATCCGTGGGGTGCTCGACGATGTGCTCTACGATATGGGACAAGAAGACGCAAAAGAGCTTGAGCTGCTGCTGCATACGCCTTCCTCCGCACTCGGTTCCTGCCGCTACAAGCTCAAAGACAGCGAAGTGGACGATACGGATTATAAGCGCATTCTCGAAATCTTCAAGAAATACGACGTCCGCTATTTCTTCTATAATGGCGGCAACGATTCCATGGATACCTGCAACAAGATCTCCAAGTATATGCAGAAGGTTGGTTACTCCTGCCGTATCATGGGCGTTCCCAAGACCATCGACAACGATCTTTTTGGAACCGACCACTGCCCCGGCTACGCTTCCGCCGCAAAGTACATCGCAACCAGCTGTATGGAAATTTACCTCGATGCGCGCGTTTATGACACCGGCATGGTCTGTGTGCTGGAGATCATGGGCCGCCACGCGGGCTGGCTGACCGCCGCTTCCGCGATCGCTTCCCACTACGGCCAGGGCCCCGACCTTATCTACCTGCCCGAGCGCAATTTTGATATGGACAAGTTTGTTGCCGATGTACAGGCCGTTTATAAGAAGAATGGCAAATGCATCGTTGCCGTTTCCGAAGGCATCCATGATGCAAGCGGCAAGTTGATTGCCGAATATGGAGCGGAAAACGCCCCTGTCGACGCATTTGGCCACAAGCAGCTTGGCGGCTTAGCCGCGAACCTTGCAAATATCCTCAAAGCGAAAACCGGCGCGAAGGTCCGCGGCATCGAGTTCTCCCTGCTGCAGCGTTGCGCGGCCCACTGCGCTTCGGAAACCGACGTGCAGGAATCCTTCCTTTCCGGCAAAACCGCAGTGGAATGTGCCGTCTCCGGCATCACGGACAAGATGGTGGGCTTCGAGCGTTCTACCGATGCAAACGGTAAATACGTCTGCAACAGCAAACTGATGGATCTCGCCGACGTCGCCAACACTGAAAAGAAGGTTCCTTTAGAGTGGATCAATGAAGAGGGCAACAACGTATCCGCCGCTTATATTGAGTATGCGCTTCCGCTCATTCAGGGCCAGCCCAATATGGTATATGAAGACGGACTGCCCCGCTTTGCCAAGCTCAGGAAGATCAAGGCCCAGTAATAAGTTTTACAACTTAAAAGACCCGGGAGCATCTGCTTCCGGGTCTTTGTTTTTATGTCTTTCCCGCCGCCGCGAAAACATTGTTGATGTGCTCCACATCCGGCAACTGGCCAACATGAGATTTGCTTTCATTAAAGTAGAGGCAGGCATGCCCCACCATATCGTTGCGCTCTACTGCATCCGATCCGTGCGGCTGCCCCTGCAGCGAACAGGCCACAAGCGTACCGTTTATGGTGATGAGCATAGGGCGCTTAGAAAAATTGTACGCCCCGCCGAACGCATCTTTATATGCCGTTGCGTCATTTGCGGTAGCGCTTTCCACCTCCGCGTGCTGTTTGCCGCCCGTGTAAATCATATTGAAGGTTACACCGGTATTAAAATCCTCAAGCGTATACGTCTGACCGATCGATAATTGATCCTTGACCTCTGCCCATGTCAGAAGCGCCCCTGCCTTGGTTTGATTGCCGTTTGCGCCCTTTCCGATTGGAATATGGACCTCCTGTGGGATGGCCGCGCGCGCTGCGTTCGGGGAAAAGAGCAACGCCATGCTTTGCTCGCCGACCGTTCCATCTGCAATTACAGGCGTCCCATCCTGTGACACTTGATTTTTTTGAAACTCTATCACTGAACTGCGCGTCATGCCTAAAAAGCTGCCTGTAGCTTTAAAATGAAAATACCCGAGTTCACGCAGACGCGTTTGGATCATGGCGACAACTTCCCCCGTAGCCTCATACACGATCAGCTGTGAGCCCGTCGTCGGAGTGGGCGTTGCCGCCTCCGCCTGTGGGACAAACAAAAGGGCAGATAGGAAAACCAGAGGTAAAAGGATGTTTCGTTTCATTTAGGAACCTCCCCAAATAACCGGACCGCTCCAAAAGAGTATACCATAGTAGAAAGGTTTTGTGGCAAAACCTGAGGGAAAACATGAAAACATATTATGTACATGCTATACTGATTACAAAAAGGCTTAAAGGGGAAATACCATGCGTTGTGGATGCCCAGACTGCGGCAACTATATGATACAGCGGGAAAGAGGCCTATCAAGCGGATGCGTCTGCCCCGCCTGCGGTGCTTCCTGCAGGGCCTGCATGGGCACGGAGCAGACTCCCATGGAGACTTCAGAATTACCCATTCAGGCGCAGTTGCGCGCACGGCTTCGGGAACTCGAAAAGCAATACGGTCAGGATCAATAAACAAATAGCAAAGGCCAGGATAGCGTATGAAGAAAATTCCGGCAAAACGAACGCCGAAAAAAGAAAGCACCGGGCAAACGCCCATGGATACGGCTCTGAAATTCCTTGCTATAAAGGCACGCACGGTACGGGAAGTGGAGCGGCACCTGGATGATAATCAGTTTGGAGAAATAGAGGTGCAGCAGGTTGTAGACCGCCTGTTGGAGCTTCAATATCTGGATGATGCCGCATATGCAGGCGAATTCATCCGCACGCGACTTGCCGCAAAGCCTTTAAGCCGCAATAAGCTCAAAGAGCAATTGATGCAGCATGAGATTCCTAACAACGTCATAAACGAAGCGCTTGCTGTCATAGACGATTCGCAAGAATATGAGAACGCATTGTTGGTCGCAAAGAAATATGCGCGCCAGCTTTCCCGTTATGAACCGGAAGAACTCCACGAACGTCTGATGCAGCGCCTGGTCGGACGCGGATTTGCATATGACGATTCCCGCCGTGCAATCGAGCAGGCCATGCAGGAACCCATATAGGAGGACATATGCGAAACGCAATTCTCAAACTACTGCAAGAGAACCCGGAAGGGTACGTTTCCGGCGCGCATATCAGCGATCAGCTTGGTGTTTCCCGTACGGCGGTATGGAAGCACATACAGGCCCTGCAGCGGGAAGGAATTAAAATTGAGGCGGTCACCAACCGCGGCTACAAGATCGTGGGGACAGCAAACGTACTGCATCCGGCGTTTGTTGAGCCCATGCTGCAAACCAGATGGCTGGGCCGGGAGATCACGTACATAAATAGCATCCCTTCCACCAACCAGCTTGCCCGCCAAATGGCAGTACAGGGCTGCCCGCACGGAACCGTAGTACTGGCGGAGGAACAGACGGCCGGGCGCGGCCGCCTCGGCCGGGGCTGGGTCAATCAAAAAGGCAAGGATCTCTGCATGAGCATGGTACTTCGTCCCAGGCTCGAAGCGCAGCATGCGCCGCGTTATACGCTCGCAAGCGCTCTGGGCGTATATCAACTTGCAGATAAACTCGGCGCTTCCCCGTTCATCAAGTGGCCCAATGACGTTCTGATAAACGGCAAAAAGATTTGCGGCATCCTACTGGAAATGGATGGCGATATGGACGCACTGCATTCCGTTATTGTGGGGATAGGCCTCAATGTAAATACCGATGTGTTTCCGGTTGAAATAGAAAAGACGGCGACTTCTTTCGCGTTAAGCTTATCAAAATTACTCGATCGGAACCAAGTACTTTCCACCCTCATCAATCTGCTGGAGCCCCTGTATGACGCCTGTGAGAACGAGACCGCTTATGGTGACCTGTTAAATGAATATACGCGCTGCTGCGGCACCATTGGCCAAAGCGTATCCGTAATGGGCATCCGCGAAACGCTAAACGGCGTTGCAGAAGGCATAGACGGCGTAGGAAGACTTTTGCTGCGGTCGACAGACGGAGCGCTCCATGCGCTTTCGGCGGGCGACGTAACAATGAAAAAAACGGTGGAATAGAGCGACTGACGAAAAGATAGCTAGTGGATATGCGAGAGATCTTGCCGCCCCGATAAGCCGAAGAAACGCTGCGTAGCAGCGCTACGCGAAGTGAATGAGGCAACCCGGGACGGCAAAAGAGCCGCTTAGACACTGGCTAGATTTGAGAAAGTTGCTCTTAATTCTATTTTAGCCATTGTATGACCCGGAGTACCCGCTGCACGGCTTTTGTTTTCCATAGGCCGTATCCCGCCGCAGCGCCCGTAACATTGAGGAGGATATCGTCCACATCAAAGCTGCCCACTTGGAACACAAGTTGCAGCGCCTCCACCACGAATACGATCAGCAGCATCTTCTTTAAGAATTTTCCGATCTTCCTTGTGCCTCCCCTTACAGTAGGTATATAAATTCCCATCGGAAAAAACAGCAGCAGGTTTCCTATGGCGTTATTTAACACAATATCGGGATTGATGGTGCGCTGCGCGGTTCTTGTGGCAAACTCCGCAATGGTTCGAAATGGTATGAGATTCACCGTCAATTTCATGTACGTCGCCAACGTCATGCCGCTGTGCGCAAAGCGGTACTGCCTGTTCAAGAACAGCAGATAGACGAGCAAAATGCAATAGCATGCAAAGGTCAAGTACAACAAAACGCGCATTAGTTTTTTCATGAAATATCTCCTATATGCCTTCTGCCCCCGGTAGAAGACATATCAGCTTTTGTGCCAAGGAATTGGCGGAATTTTATCCGACTACTATAAGCGAAAGAATACGAACAATTCTAGGCCGGCTGCAAACGCAGTCGGCCTATTATAACATATGATCTTTTTCATTTTTCTAAATTTATTTTAGAATAAGGTTCAGGAATGACTTCCCCGTCGTCCAAACCCCACCCGTAAGATATTCGTAAACGGTTGCGCCGATATCTGCAAAGCTAGCGCGCGTACCGATATCCACGCCTGCTTTCACGGGAGCGCCGGTCACGACGATGGGGATGTATTCGCGGGTATGGTCGGTACCGGGAAATGTCGGGTCACAGCCATGATCCGCCGTAATGAGGAGGATATCCCCGTCTCTGAGAGCGGCACAAAGCTCGGGCAATTTGCTATCGAAATATTCTAGCCCTGCAGCGTACCCTTCTACATCGTTCCGATGTCCATAAAGCATATCAAAATCGACCAGGTTGGAGAACACAAAGTCTCCAGTGTCTTCTTTTATCATCCGAAGCGTTGCGTCAATGCCTTCGGGGTTGGTATGCGTATGATCGGATATGGAAATGCCGCGGTGGTAGAAAATATCCTCAATTTTCCCGATGCCCACTGTGGTAAACCCTTTTGCCGTTAGCGCGTCGAGTATGGTATCCCCCGGCGGTGAAACGGCATAATCCTTCCTGTTTTCCGTACGCTTATATGCGCCGCTCACACCAGAAAAAGGCCTTGCGATGACGCGGCCCACAAGATTGTCCCCAACCAGCATTTCGCGTGCGATTTCGCAAATGTGGTACTGTTCCGCAAGAGGGATCACATCCTCATGCGCAGCGATCTGGAATACGCTATCCGCTGAGGTATATACGATGGGGCTGCCAGACTTTACGTGCTCATCCCCCAACTCCGCAATAATGGCCGTGCCGGAAGCGGGTCGGTTGCACAGCGTTTTACGGCCGATGCGCTTTTCAAATTCAGCAATCAGATCCTCGGGGAACCCGTTGGGATACGTACGAAAGGGTACCTCCATAGGAAGCCCTGCGATCTCCCAGTGGCCGCTTGTGGTGTCCTTCGCTAAAGTCTGTTCGGCCGCGCGGCCAAACGCACCCTTCGCCTCTCCTTCCGGGTCTGGAAGTTTGCTGTTTGCAATATGTGAAAGGCCCAGCCGGTATAGATTGGGAAGTTCCAACCTGCCCCGCACCTTGTAGATATTTCCAAGCGTATTCGCCCCAACATCCCCAAAACGGCTCGCATCTGGTAGCTCGCCAATGCCTACACTATCTAAAACAACGACAATCACGCGTTTTTTCATATAGAATGACCCTGCCTTCCTGTTCTTTTATCTACTGTTAAAATACCCTCTTTTACTGGAATTGTACCATCGGGGAATCTGCGGGTCAATTCCCATGCACTCCGGCACAATCAATGCAGCAACGAAAACACCACCGGCGTCACCAGGGTCTGGATTGCGACGCAGGGTAATAGCTGCAGGCAGGCAATCAGAAACTTTCTGGTATAGGTTCCGACATCCTCCGCTTTGCTGTTAAGCTTCAGCTTGGTTTGCACGATACCGGTCATTTGGTTTTGAGCAAGCACGCTCATTTTTATAAAGGGAGGCATCAGGGTTGCGGACT
>JAEZIE010000217.1 GCA_023416175.1 Bacillota bacterium | reverse complement strand
TTCATGGTGATGCCCACGTTATAAAGGGCGTTGATGAGCCCGGGCTGGCCCAGCACATAAGCGCTGCAATCGGGATACTGGCTGGCTAAGAAGCTCGCGGTCGCCAAAGCGCTTGTATAAAAACAATCCGCGTCCACATCTACGCCCAGCCGCGCCAGCTTCTGCTGGAGTTCGCGGGGGGTATAGCCGCTGTTGTTGGTTAAAAACAGAAACTGCTTTTTGTTTTCCTTGAGCCAGTCCACAAATTTGGGTACGCCGGGGAGCAGCCTGTCCCCGTGGTAGAGAACGCCGTCCATGTCGCAGATAAAAGCCTTCTTGTTGCGCAAGATCTCCATGTAATACCCCTTGTATTCTTTTTATTCTACCCGCCTCCAGTATACCGCAACACGATGATGCGGGCAAACAGTTTCCATCCGCCTTGTACACGAACTTGCCATATGCCGAAAAAACCCCGTTTCAAACCGGGAATACGGAATTATACTATAAGTAACGAACCAATGTTGAAGGGAGTTTTGATTATGGCATTGTACCAAACCACCGCGCATTCCGTAAACGGGCGCAACGGGGTTGTCACCGTTGAAAACAGCAAGCTGACATTTGAACTTGCCTCCCCCCTCGCCATGGGCGGAAAGACCGACGACGCGGTCAACCCGGAACAGCTTTTTGCAGCAGGGTACGCCGCATGCTTTGGGGGTGCTTTGCACCATGTCATCCGCGTGCGCAAGCTGCGCGTTCCCCTGCCGGAAGTCAAACTGACGGTTGGGCTTGATAACGTAGACGGAGGAAATGTGCTTTCCGCAGAGATTACAGGCTTGTTTAAAGAGCTCGACCAGACCACAGCGGATGATATCATGCGCGAAGCGCACACTGTCTGCCCCTATTCCAAGGCGACTATGGGCAACATCCCCGTAACGCTCAAGGCCATTCTTTTATAAGCAGCATCCACATTCGGATGTCCAAATACAGGGCGGCAGATTTGCCGCCTTTTTCTTTTTCCCTCACATTTGACACATAACGCCCTTGAATGCTATTATGAGAGCAAGTTTTATAGGGTTCCGCAGGGCAGCCTGGTCTGGTCCGAGATAAAACGCACAGGAAACTGTGTTCACGGAAGGATAAAAGCCTGGGAGAGTTCTCCCCGGCTTTTTATTTTGCTAGAACGAAAGGTTGGAACGAAAAATGAAGTGGTTGTACTTGGTAATCGCAGGCATATTCGAAACAGGCTGGGCTGTGAGTCTCAAGCATACGGAGGGTTTCAGCAAGCTTTGGCCCAGCGTCATCACAGTTCTCGGCATGGCCGCAAGCTTTTATTTCCTTTCGCTCGCGCTCAAAGACCTTCCCTTGGGGACCGCATACGCAATCTGGACGGGAATAGGCACAGTCGGCACGCTGATCCTTGGCGCGGTTCTTTTTCGCGAGGCCGTTACGCTGCCGCAAATCCTTTGCGTGGCGCTCATTGCGGCGGGTATCATCGGGCTGAAATTATCCGCGCATTAAATTGATACAGTCTGCAAGCGCATGGTCAGCTTCACATGGGTCTGCTGCATGCCCTGCTTTTTGTAAAACGCGTGCGCACGCTCCCTTACAATATTACTGGCCACCTCAAGGCGTATGCAGTCATTTTCCCGGGCCAATTGCACCGCCGCTTCCATCAGACGCGCGCCGATACCGCGGGAGCGGAGATCGGAACGGACGGTCAGTTCCATGATTTCCGCTACCCTTGCGCAACGGCAGAGCTGTTCCTCCATGCGCAGGTGCAGGAATCCTATGACCGCGCCTTCTTCTTCGGCCACCAGGCAGGGGGACATGGGGTTGATTAGCGTATCCGCGTATATGCGCCGGAACGCTGCTTCATCGAGCCTGGTCGCTTCCAGATCGCACAGCAGCGCATAGGCGGCGTCAGCATCCTCCATACGGGCAAGCCGGATTTCCATACGCCTCTCCTGTATACCATATTACCGGGCAAACTCTTGTAAGAATTCCTCCGTGGATACCACTCGCGCAAACGATCCGTCCAATGCCGCCATATATGCGGCGTGGACGGTCTGTGCCGGGATTGTTTCACCATTCCACACAAGAGCCTTTGTAGCGCATGCGTCATGCAGCAGGGTTACTTGAAGCCCGTGGTCCCTGGCCGCGCGCACGGAAGTATCCACGCACATATGGCTCATCATGCCGCAGACGACAAGATCCCGTATCCCCCGTTGTTGTAAAGCCTGCAAAAGCCCGGTTTCAAAGAAAGCGCTGGGCGCGTGTTTTACAAATACCGGCTCCCCGCTTTCTGGGGCGACCGCGCCATAAATCTCCGCACCCGGCGTACCGGGCAGGAAGAACGTAGCCGTACTTCTTGTGCTCATATGTTGGATGTGGCAGACGGGCCACCCGTTTTGCCGAAAGGATTCAAGCACGCGTGCCGCGCACTCTGCTGCCTGCTCCGGAGCAACCAGCTCGTTTTTGCCACCGGGGAAATAATCGTTCTGGATATCAATCAGCACCAACGCGCGTTCCATAATATACCCTCCAAATACAAATATGGCAATATCGGGCTTACTCCACCCGGTACCCGTGCGGGTCTATATCGAGCAGTTTCACCTTCCAGCCGCCGCCAAGCGCCTTTAGCTCAGGTTTCACAGCCTCAATAAATCCTTCGCCGCCCTTCAGAAAGGAAATCATCGTTGGCCCTGCGCCGGAAAGG
>JAEZIE010000183.1 GCA_023416175.1 Bacillota bacterium | reverse complement strand
TGGCCTTCATGCTCGCCCAGCATTGCGCTTCGTCGATCTTGCTAAGAAGTTTGAGAGTAAGATAATTATTGAAAAGGAGAACAAGCGGATCGACGCGAAAAGCGTGGTTTCGGTACTGTCTGCGGGAATAAGCGATGGCACCACCATCTATCTTAGCGCAGAAGGGCCGGATGAAGAAGCGGCCATGTGCCAAATAAGCGAATTCTTGAGCATACCGCTCGATTGATTTGAGGAGTTGGTACGCCGTATATATTTGTGACTGGTGAATTGCTTTCAAGTGATCTGGTCAGCAGCCGACGAAGATTTTTGAGCATAGTGACCGAGCACGGTAACGGCGATATCAAGACAGCGCACTGATTACAACAGCGAAAACGCCACCTTAGCCGCAATAGCCAAGGTGGCGTTTTTTTATAAAGCTTTTTTTGTCTTTTGCCAAACTTTTTTTAATTAGCAATGGGTGTAAGGTTACAAAAAAGTTTGGCAAAAACCAGGGGCTACATCAAGCTTGAATTTCTTATTTCTTCTTCGATGTTTAATGCCGGCCTCGCCTATACCAGTTCATCCATTACATCGCCTTCGGAGAGAAAATCATTACTAGCATTAGCCATAAGTTCATAATCCTCCAGCGCCTCCACCGTAGCATCGTATTGCTTTGGTCTACCAGCACACAAACAGGAACTCATTAACACCTTCGCGCGGGGCAAGCCATCCCTACTACCGCTGTCAATCCGCCGCTAATGGCCATTTCCCCAACAAATAGCATGGGATAAAAGAACGAAGCCTTCGATGCCCTCGCCCTTATGCTTTGCACCTCGTCATAACTAGATAGCCGACACTGAGTGCCGCAAGGCCCAGCATCACGAAACCAATCGGCTTTACCGTATCACCCGTCTTGGGCAGATCGGCTGCGATGGTAGCTGGTATCGACACACCCGTACTGCGTACTGCAAAAGGAGAAGGACTGTCTACTGTGACCGTCGCCATGCCATTTTCCAACACTGCAGAATTGTTTTACCTGGCCGTTCACATAGTGGAGTACGCTTGCAATTGCTTCCCGCATAGGCGCAGTGATTCCTCAGTTCCCCTCAACAATGCGAACACCCTTGCTCATGCCCAATCTATCGCTCCGGCCCAAATGATCTAGTTGGCGACCGGGGCGGTCGTTTCGTCGCAGAAGCGCCTGACCGTCTCGCGGTGATCCACACTTGAGCACTGTGTGGTCGACGTATTGCCCATACGACGTGCCTCAGGTTGGACTTGCTGGTAACTGGTATTTCCGGAGTGATCCATTTATTTCTGAACGATAAATCTGGGTTTGCCGAACACGGTGTTCGGATCCGGCGTGGAATTGTTCGTGAGGCGTTTGAAAGAACCGGCCGCAGCAATCAGCAGCACGCTGAGCTTTTCGATGATCTGCGCGTTTTCCTCCTCCGGCCGCCTTGAACACTGGGCGACGACATACCGAGCAAACCCGATCAATTGCGCGCGAATCTGCTTTTCGTTTTTCATGTCGTCCGGTGCAAGCTCGGCGAATATGCCATAGCGCGCCTGGTAAAATTCCTTGCAGGCCAATAACGTTTCCTCGTCGTCCGCAAATACCGCTCGGTACGCATTCTCCACCACCGCCTGCGAAACAAGAGTTTTCATTTCGTCCTTGATGCGCTTGGCATTCCAAGCGCGCATTGCGATCACGAGCAGCATGCTGCCCAACTCCATGGAAAAGCGCACCGCGGCTTCCTGTTCCAGTCCCAACGCCGTGAAAATCTCGTCGTTGCTTATGCCGCGCTGATGATACTCCCGGATAAGCGTTACCCATGTTTCCACATATTCATTAAAATTTAACAACAATTTAGGGCTGATTTCGCGAAACGCCATAACCCGTCCCCCTATTCCATATTAGCGTGGCGGCTTTTGATATCCTCCTCCGTCCAGCCGCGCCGCTGCATGATATCCAGCGCGATCACGTCGCACAGAAGAAAAAGCTGTTGCTCAAAGAGCGTGGACATCGGCTGCCTGGATTGAAACTCTGTTTCCGCCCCAAATTTCGTGCGGCCAAGCAGTATAAGTTTCGTATCCGCCAGGCCCGCCACCGTGCTCTGCGGACTGCAGCCAACATACGCCACCTTCGCACCGATTTTTTTGGCTATGGAGGCAATCTGCACGGGCAGCGCGCTTTCTCCGGAGGACGACCCTACGATGAGCAAGTCACCCTGGTGCAGCGGCATCTCGTTTTCGCTGCCGACATAGTTGATATCGATGTCGAGCTGCGCAAGTCGCTTCACCCACGCCTTGAGCGAGATCATCACACGGCCCACTGCCATAAGCAGAATGCGGCGCCCCGGCGTCATGAGTTCCTGCAAAAACACCTCATAGGTCTGCTCGTCTAAACGCGAGAGCGCCGCGCCAAGCTCCTCCAGAATGAGGGCCGTCGAACGGGCGCTCATTGCGCTTGGCCGCTGCTGAGCGCCTTGCAGACGGAAATTTTGTGCTGGTAAATATCTCGGCACAGCGCTGGCAGCATGTCGATATCGATGCGGTGCGTGACAAGATCCAGCACCTGCATGCGCCCTTCGTCAAGCATCCGCATGGTATAATGCCATTCGTTGATTGGAGAATTTAAATAATGGGAATTCCACATACCCTGTAGGCGAAGCTCTTTTCTGAGAATCTGGCTGTGCTGGCTGAGTTTGATGGTTGTGTCCTTATGGGGATTGCCCATGAGAAGCACCGTGCCGAACGTGCGGGCGCACTCGATCGCCTGGCCGAGTGCGGCACCTGTCCCCGTTCCCTCGATCACTACGTCCGGGTCGCTGCCCGCGCGCTTTCTAAACGACGTACGGACATCCTCCTGGCGACTGTTGATTACCATCTGCCCGCGCGCCTGCCCGAACACAACCTTTTCTTCCATGATATCCACCAGCGCAACATTGGCAGCTCCAAACAGTTGCGCCCACCGCGCCGCCATGATGCCAATAGGGCCGGCGCCGAATATGAGCACATTGTGGCCTGCCGCCACTCCACCAAGGCGTACGGCGTGCTGCGCTACAGTGCACGGTTCCACCATCGCGAACGCCTCCTCCGGCGTTTCGGGGTTGTGGGATTCTATGAAATGCCAGGCAGACGGAATCAGGCTATACTCAGCAAACCCGCCGTCACTGCGCGAGCCGAGATAATCGTAATCCTCACACATGGCATAATGCCCTGTCAGGCACGAAATGCACTTTCTGCAAGGAATGCAGGGAAATATCGCCCCGCGCTTACCGATAAGAAATGGGTCGGCGCCTTCGCCCGCAGCGACGATGGTGCCGCCGAACTCATGCCCCAGCGTGAGGGGATATTTCTGCTTGCTGGTCCCCAACTCGAAAATACGCGGAATATCCGATCCGCAGATTCCGCAGGCGCTGACCTTGACAAGCAGCTGCTCCCCCACGGGAGCCGGAACGGGGATTTCATCCGTCCTGAAATCGTTGATCGCGTGTAACCTTGAAGCTTTCATTTGCGGTGTCCTTCCTATTTGAGCAAGGTGGAAACATCAACTTTCTTCTGCGCGGGAATAATCTGAATTTCCACCTTGATGCCCCTTGCGATGAGCTGCTTGAGAATCTCGTTCTCTTCCGGTGACGTCGAAACATTCTGGAAGAACTTTTTGCGCCCCGGCGTCATGCCCATACCGCCGATATTGACAAAATTGATATCCACTCCCGCATCCACCAGCGCCTTGAGCGTCTGCGGCACTTTTACGATCATCATGGTGGGCTTGTCAAGCCCTGCCTTGAGCTTTTCAATGGCTTCCTCAATGCTGCGGATTTCAATTGTGATGCCCGCCGGAACTAGCAGCACGAACATCTCCTGCATGAACGGATCCTGCCGTGTCTTGTCGTCGACCACGAGGATATGCTGAACCTTGCTGTAAGCATGCAGCCAGGCCGCGACCACTTGGCCATGGATCAAACGGTCGTCAATCCGGGTAAATTCCAGATTCTTCATAGTTCCTCCTCATATAAAGCGAATGATGGCAAATATCTACCCTTCATAAGCACGCGGTTATGACTTCCCGAATTCCTTTATTTCCGAAGCGCCTATCTGCAGCAGGCTTTCCACCAGCTCCGCCTGCGTGGTTGCCGGCGTGCGCTCGGTAATCGCATAAATCAGCATTGGCAGATTAAAGCCCGTTACGATCCGGACATTCTTTTCCCGCTTCAACTGGAAAACCGTGTTATTGGGCGTGCCGCCGTACAGATCTACTAGAGCGACCACGCCGTTTCCATCGTCCACCTGCTCTGCAATTTTACGTACGCGCTCATAAAACAGCTCCGGCGTATCATCGCCATGCACGCCCTCGCAGGCAAGCTGATCGCCGTGACCCACTAGCATCGCGGCGCTCTTGACCGCCTCACAGGCATACATGCCATGGCTGACAACGATTATCCCTACCATACTCGATCCTCTTTCGTTGGTTTACTCGATTTCCTGCAATGCCGCACAATACGACTTATAGAGCTTTGCAAACTCTTGGGCGCCCTCCTTCATCATAGAAGACGACCCCGTGACCAGCCCCGTTGCGCCGGCCTTAAGCATGTTTTTCGCATTTTCGATGGTAGTGTTGCCGTCCACGATGACTTCAATTTTTCGGCCTGCGTTTTTTATCACGTTTGTCACCCTTGCCATTTTCGCAAAATGATCCGGCACAATTGTTTGGCCAGCAAATCCGGGATTG